>JAPPDF010000060.1 GCA_028875575.1 Acidobacteriota bacterium | reverse complement strand
GAATCTCTGGCGGCCGAACGGGGGTTGGCCATGGTGCCGCCCTTCGACGACGAAACCATCATTGCCGGCCAGGCAACGGTGGGTCTGGAGATCCTCCAGGACCTTCCCGATGTGGAACTGGTCCTGGTTCCAATAGGGGGAGGGGGCCTTATCAGCGGAGTGGCCGCAGCCTTGAAGCTTAGTCGTCCTGAAATTCACGTGGTGGGTGTGGAGCCGGAGTGGGCCAACGACGCTCAAGCCAGCCTGCGAAGCGGAAGGATTGTGGAACTTCCCATCGAGCAGACCGGAAGAACGATCGCCGACGGCATGAGAGCCACGCGCATAGGCGACATCACCTTTGAGCATATTCGGACCTTCGTGGACGATATCATCACCGTCAGCGAGGACGAGATTCGCAAGGCGGTGCGTAAGTTGATCCTGGATGCACGGCTGGTGGTGGAGCCCAGCGGCGCCGTGACCTTCGCCGCCTTTCTCTATCATCAACAAGAGCTGCCGCCTGCCCGGCGGAGCGTCACCGTGATCAGTGGCGGCAACGTCGATCCGGAACTGTTGTCTCAGATTCTGGCTGAGGAGGATTAGCGCGAACGAAAAGAGTTATCCACGAAGGGCACGAAGGACGACGAAGAGCCACTAAGGCCTTGGAGAAGGCTCGAGAGGGATCGGCCAATGGTCAGGCAGTAGCCAGAATGTCCTTCACCACTCTCCCGTAGACGTCGGTCAAGCGCATATCGCGTCCTCCGAAGCGATAGGTGAGCCGGGTGTGGTCCAGCCCCAGGAGGTGCAGGATGGTTGCGTGGAGGTCGTGCATCTCCAATCGGTTCTCCACCGCCTTGTAGCCCCAATCGTCGGTCCTGCCGTAGGTCATTCCACCCCGGATCCCGCCACCCGCCATCCACACCGTAAATCCGAACTCGTTGTGGTCGCGCCCGTCTTCCTTTTGGGCAAAGGGCGTGCGGCCGAACTCGCCTGCCCACAGAACCAGGGTTTCCTCCAGCAGGCCGCAGCGCTTCAAGTCGGCCAGAAGCGCCGCGATCGGCTGATCGGTGGCCAGGGCGTTCAGATTGTGATTTTTCGTTAGTTCAAAGTGGGCGTCCCAGCGGGAGAGCCCCGGGATGGTGGGGCAGGTCAGTTCCACGAATCGGACGCCTCGTTCCACCAGGCGACGGGCAACCAGGCATTGCCGGCCGAACTGACGCGTCTGTTCGTAGGCGGCTTCAAGGCCGTACTGCCGCCGCACCGACGCAGATTCGCCGCTGATGTCCATCAGATCGGGAACCTCCATCTGCATGCGGGCAGCCAGTTCATAGTTGGCGATGGCCGACTCCACGGCGTCGGCTTTTCCCATCTGCTGAAGGGAGAGTCGGTCCAGATCCTTGATCAGATCCCGTTTGGCCGCTTGAAGCCGGGGCGGGGTCCGATCGGATCGGATGTTGGCCACGGGAGGGTCCTTGGCCTGAAACAGCGAGCCCTGATAAGTGGCCGGCAGGAAGCCGTTGGTGAAGCAGTCGATCCCGCCTGAGGGAATCACGCCGCCGTTCAGCACGATATACCCGGGGAGATTCCGATTTTCGCTGCCCAGTCCATAGACACTCCAGGCTCCCAGGCTGGGCCGGCCCTGAATCCCGACGCCGGTGTGCAGAAAATAGTTGGCGCTGGTATGTTCCGGAAACTTGGAGGTGAGGGAGCGAATGACACAGAGGTCATCGACATGACGGGAAATGTGTGGAAAGAGATCGCTGACCCACCGACCGCTTTGGCCGTAGCGTCGAAAGTTCCAGGGCGATTGGAGGATGGTCCCTACCTCCTGGAACTGGGTGGCTTCCAGTCTCCCGATGACTTCTCCGGGAGGCCGGCCGTGGAAGCGGTTCAGAAGCGGCTTGTAGTCGAAGCTGTCGACCTGGGAAACCCCTCCCTCCATGTAGAGGAAGATGACGTTCCGAGCGCGCGGGCGCCAGTGGGGCAGCTTCGGGGCCGCGGGACCGCCAGACCTGGTTGCGCTCTTCGGCCTGGTTCCAAAGGCAGGATCGGCCAGCAGCGCCGACAGCGCCAGGGCGCCGAAACCGGTGGAACAGCAGCGAAGCATCTGCCGCCGGGTCAGCGGCGTGGGCAGGGCGTCCATGGAGAGGCTCGTCCGGACAGGTTGTGGCTGAATCTGGATCCGGCAACTCATCGAATATAGATCAATTCCTTTACATTGAAAAGAGCGTGGCTCAGCGATCCCCAGGCCGACAGGCGGTTGTCCGAATGGGTCTGCAGGCGAGACATCCGGTCGAGCGATTTCAGACAGGCGTTCAATTCAGCCGCGGTGGGCGGCCGGGCGAAGGCTTCCAGGTACATCTTCCGGACACGCCGGGCAGGGGACTGATCGGCGCCCTCTTTCTCCAGTCGCCGGGCCCACCTCCGAGCCTGCTCGTGGAAGAAGGGATGATTCATCAGGGCCAGGGACTGGGCGGGAACGTTGGAAACGTCCCGCCGTCCCACCGTGGCGAAGGGCTTGGGCGTGTCAAAGGTCAGGAGCAGGGAGGACAGAAAGTTCCGCCGGGCAGCCATGTAGATGCTGCGGCGTCCGTTTCCGTCCAGTGGCCCCAGCTTCTTGGGAGCGCCTCGAAACAGGACCACGTCGCCCTTGTGAACCGGCACCGGCGGACCGGACATCTGCAGATCGAGACGTCCCGAAATTGCCAGCACCGCATCCCGGATGCTTTCCGCTTCCAGCCGCCGCAGATTCATGCGATGCAGCAGCCGGTTTTCGGGGTCGATCCGGGCGGCTGCTGCGTCGGATGTCCGGCTGGACATCCGATAGGATTGCGAAAGCACGATTCTGCGTATCAAGTGTTTGAGGGAACCCTTGGCCCGGACCCTGAACCAGTGGGAGAGGTGGTCCAGAAGCTCAGGGTGGCTCGGTCGTTCCCCCAGCCAGCCGAAGTTGTCCACCGAGGTCACGATACCCCGTCCAAAGAGGTGGTGCCAGACCCGGTTTACCCACACCCGGTCGAGCAATGGATTGGAGGAAGCCGTCAGAACCTCAGCCAGTTGCAGGCGGCCGCTGCCCCCGCCGGAAGCCAGAGTTTCCGGCCCCGCGACGGCTTCCAGGAATCTTCTCGGGACGGGGGGACCCGGCTGCAGGGGCTCTCCACGCTGCAGCAGGGGTTGATCGATTCCGTTGCCGTCGAGCAGAGCGGGGGCTGTAGTGGAGACGGCTTGAATCCTGTCCAGCAGTTTCTGTTGATTGGAGAAGAACGGCTCCAGAGCCTGAAGCCGCGTTATTCGTTCCGACGGTGGGCCCAGGCTGATGTGCGGGTGCTGGACCAACCAGTCGGCAATCCGGGCGAATGAGGCCGAATGGGGAGAGCCGCCGATGGCGTCGGAAGCCATGCGATCGGAAGCTTCCAGCAGCAGCTCTTGATAGACCCGGGCCAAGTCAGGCAAGGACCGGCAGGCCGCCAGTCTGTCGATCAGGAGGCCCTTGGGAGGCTCATATGGAGTTGGCTTGCGTGACGCTTCCATGACCATGGCGATCGCCAGGTCGTCGGATCCCTCGGGGCTGAACTCCAGGTGAACCCGATGGCCGCGGTGGGCGGTCAGATCGTGCTCAATCCAGCTAAGTCGAGGAATGTCTTTCCAGCGTCGGGTCAACTCGTCGTAAAGCGGGCCTTCCTGCAAGGTGTAGGAGTCGACGGTGGCATAGACCCGAACCGTCCCCCGGGCCAGATAGTAGAGCTTGCCTGTCTTCAGGGTGAAGGTAGGCGTACGCAGGGAGCGGCCGGCGCGCACCCAGTTCCGGAGGCGTTCGGGATTGCGTTCGGTCCCCGGCACCAGCTCCAATACGTCCCAGACCGGGTCCTTGTGGGCGCCCGCATTCCGGAATACACGGGCAATGGGAGCAGTGACGCGCCTCCCCAATCGCACCTCCCCGGCCCTTTGAGGACGGCTGCCGAATCCGGGTCCGTCCACCCGCCAGTCACGGGGGCTCAGGCTCGTGTAGTCTTGAATGATCCGAGCACCCGAGGCCTCCAGGATCTTCTTCAGGCTGAGTTGCTTGCGCCAGGGATCCAACACCTCCTTCAGGACTCTGGAAACACCTTGCGGGTCGCGACCGTCCCAATGGTGGACCACCCGGGCAATGGGGTGCAGCGGGTCGGACGGGTCCTCGAGGGCGTTCTTGACAGCCTTGGTCCAGTGTTTCAGCAGCCTCACCTCGAGGCGCCCGGGCCAGGCGACCGACTCCAGCAGCGATCCGCCGTCGTCGAAGCGGCATCCGGTTTCCCTTTCGGCTTCGACGAGGTCCCGAACCGCCGTCAGGTAGGCAGCCGTTTGTTGCAGGTGCGGCTTCCGGGCCAACCCCACCGCCTTAAGAATTCGGGGCCGATGCTCCGACGCCAGGGCCTCCAGTTCGAGAGCCACCTTCCGGTTGTGCTCCATGGACTGAAAGCGCACCTGGCGATAGCTGGAGCTCAGCAGGAAACCGAACAAGGCATAGTAATCCCGCTGCGAAATGGCGTCGAACTTGTGGTCGTGGCAGCGGGCGCAGGATACCGTCAATCCAAGGAAGGTCTTGCTCAACACGTCGATTCGGTTGTCGAGTCGTTCGATTTCATCCTGGCGCAGGTCAACCGGCGAGTCTTCCTCTTCACCGAAAAAGGGCCAACCGGTGGCAATCACCGATTCGTTGGCCCCGGTAGTCGGGTCTACTCGGGGAGCCGGCAGCAGGTCGCCCGCAACGTGCTCCGCTACCAGTTGCCGGTAGGGAATATCGGCGTTGAACGCCCGCACCAGGTAATCGCGATACTGGAAGGCGTTGGCGATGAGGAAATCGGTTTCGTGACCCCGCGATTCGGCGTAGTGCACCAGGTCCATCCAGTGCCGGGCCCAGCGTTCGCCGAATCGGGGCGATGCCAGAAGGCGATCCACCACAAGGGCGTGGGCGCCAGGTCGTCGGTCGTTGACGAACCGCTGAATTTCTTCCGGAGAGGGAGGCAGGCCCGTCAAGGCGAAGGAGACCCGGCGCAGCCAGGTCCGGCGGTCCGCGGCCGGAGCGGGAGTCAGGCCCTTGGGCTCGAGCTTGGACAGCAGAAACCGGTCGACGGGATCCCGGGGCCAGCGACTGTCCCGGGTGGAGGGCGGCGATTGGCTGAGCGGGGGCTCCCATATCCAGGGGTGCCGCTGCTTGCGTTCTGCAAGATCGAACGCTTCGGCGGAAGCTCCGGAAATCGGGGCAGGCTCCGCTGCGGGCCAGGGGGCTCCGGCTTCAATCCAGGCGCGTATGTCCTCGACGGCCGATGAAGGTAGAGGCCCCGTCGGCGGCATCTTCAAATGCGGGTCGCGGTAGGCGACGGCCTGGTAGAGTCGACTTTGGAGGGGTTGGCCGGGCATCACCACCGGCCCTGACCTGCCGCCCTTGAGCAGGAAGTACCGGGTGTCCAGCCGGAGGCTCGATTCCTGCCTCTCGGGACCATGGCAGGAGGTGCAGTGGGTGGCCAGAACCGGACGAATTCTCTTTTCGAAGAATTCTCTTCGGGCCTCCTCTGCGGTGCCTCCCCACGCTGGGAGAGACGGCAACGTCAGCGCCAGCGCCAAGCGAAGCCACATCGTTCGAACTCCTCTGACCCTCGGTGCCGATGCACCTTTCCGGGACCAGGGGTTAACCCGCATTTCTCACCAGGCCGCTGAAGGCATCACAGGAAGCAGATTATCTTCAGCACCTTGATTGGCTCCGTGTCAAGGGGTTTCGGATTACAGACGGCGCTGGGCATGCCCTGGCTTGTCCTTTTCCCTTCAGCGCGCACATGCTCCCTCGACCGTAGAAACCGCTACGCTCTTCGGTCGCGAGCACGCGCTGAAGGGAAAATTCCTGCGCCATGATCATGCCCCCTGGTGAGAAATGCGGGTTAAGCCTTCCCACCGGAGCGCACGGCCGAGTCATTGCTCCGAGGGGCCAGGTCGATCCAGCGCCCTTCGGCGCTGGACACTTCGCAGGCCCGAATCAACCGCTGCGCAGCCAGCCCGTCGGAGATATGCGGGAGGTGGGGCAGGCTGCAATGCGCCCGGTCTCCATTGCGAACGGCTGACACAAAATCGGCAATCAGCCGGTTCCAGGTGTGCTGTCCCGAAAGCACCTCTGCCGGTTGGCAATCCGCGTCAGCCACGTCCAGCACGGCCGGATCCTTGTCCCGGGACCGTTGCCGGATCACCTGCAGCTCGTTGCACAGTGTCATCCGGCGTTGGCTGTCCCGGTCCTGCGGCACGGTCACCCACTGTCCGCGCAGAGTCAATGTTCCCTCCACTCCGCCGAGGACGATTCTCCGTTCCGGTTGGCCCGGGCTGATCAACAAGCGAACGTTCCCAACAGCCCCATCGGACGTCTCGGCCAGCACCGAAGCAAATGTCTCCGGGTTCTTCCGTCCGGACAAGCTCC
Source organism: Acidobacteriota bacterium (assembly GCA_028875575.1). Classification (NCBI taxonomy): domain Bacteria; kingdom Pseudomonadati; phylum Acidobacteriota; species Acidobacteriota bacterium. The sequence goes on along the minus strand of JAPPDF010000060.1, from coordinate 12,887 downwards.
TGTTCTTGGAGCCGGGCGCCGACCGCAGAGAGCAGGACAGACGCAGGAATTGCCAGCCGGTGAGGTGCCGGGCGCGGTCGAATTCATGGCTGCCCAACTCCCTGAGCACCCCGCTGTTGGCGATCCAGGGATCCAATCCCGGGCTGAAGCAGAGTCGCCACTCGGTCTGGATGTCGAGCAGTTTGCCGATCTGGCCTTCCCGGAGCGCCCGCCACAAAGTGAGACAGGCCGGAGAATAACGCCAGTTGAAGCTGATGGCCGTGACCGTTTCCGCCTCGCCGGCAGCCCTTGCCATGGCCTCGGCTTCCGGCAAGTCCCAGGCTAGTGGCTTTTCCACCAGAACGTGGCGTCCGTTGGCAAGAGCGTAGGCAAAAGGTTCCAGGCGGAGAACCGGATCGGTGGCGATGCTGATGATATCGACCCGGCTCCGGTCGATCATTTGGCGCCAGTCGTCGAATACTGTCAATCCCGGGGCTTTCAGGTCTGCGGCCAGTCTCTCGGCCTTGGCCCGGGTGCGGTTCCAGAGGGCAGTCACGCCGACGTCCGGGAGGCGCTCAAAAGCCCTGGCCTGGCAACGTCCGGCACGACCGGTTCCGATGATTCCGACTCGCAGGGAATTCGCCACCGATGTCGGGTTCCTCAGGTTGGCTGCACCGGCAGGGGGGTGCCCAACCAACGCCGGATTTCGTCGAGGTTGGCCGCCCCTCCGTCCAGCAGCTCACCGGGCAGTTGCAGTTTGGCCACCTCGTCGATCCGGGAGAAGACCTTGCGGAACCCTTCTCCCATGAAATCGATGACTTGGCGGCTGGCCGCGGTGGGCGCTTCCATGACCAGTGAGGTTTCCTCGACCAACCTGGTGGCTTCCGGGTAGTCCCGGGGGTCGTAGACACGATCGGCGGGCCAGGGTCGCCGCCAGGGATGGTTGGCCTCAAAATCCTCCGGCCGGGTGAAGAGGGGCAGGGAAGGAATGGTCCAGTTCATCCAGGAGCGGCATAGCACCCCCTCCGCTCCCAGGGCTGCCACGACCTTGGCCCGGAATTCGGAAGGCTTCAGATCCAGACCGGCAGCGCGTGGGTCGAAGCGCACCCGATAGAGGTGGTAGGCGTGACTCCTGTCCGGAGGAACCCGCGGCGGGATCACTCCCGGCAAGTCCTGAATCTGTCCGGTCAGGCGCTCGCACAGCGCTTGTCTCTCTCCGTTCAATTCGTCGATCCGGGCCAACTGGCCTCGAGCCAAGGCGGCCGAGACCACGCTGCAGCGATAGTTGTGGCCCAGGGTCGCCAACGGGTACTTTTGCTCCTCCCGTGGCCTGTGAAAACGGACCCGCAGCCAGAGGCCGTCCACCCGCTCGAAAAAGTGCCGGTGTCGAGTGGCGAAAATTCCGGCTTCGCCCGCCGGCAGATTCTTCATGGCGTTGATGCTGAAGGCGGCTGCGTCTCCCAGGTTTCCGACCGACCGACCCTTGTAAGTGGCCCCCGGAGCGTGGGCGGCGTCCTCAATCACGGCCAGATCATGTTGTCTTGCGACGGCGTTGATCTCGTCCATGTCGGCCGGCAGCCCCGAAAGGTGGACAGGCAGGATGGCCTTGGTTCTGGAGGTGATGTGCCGCTCGATCTGTGCCGGATCCATGTTGCAGGAGTCGGGATGGACATCCACGAACACGGGCACCGCCCCTTGATGGAGGACGGTGAGCGCCCCCGATAGAAAGGTATAGGCAGGGACCAGAACTTCATCGCCGGGACCGACGCCGGCGGCCCACAGCGCCATGTGCAGGGCGTCGGAACCGGCGCCGACCGCACAACAATAGGGAATGTCCATGCGCTGCGACCACTCCTGCTCCAGTGCGGCAATCTGGGGCGCGTCGCATCCGCCAAGCTGCTCTTCTCTCAGGACCCGGCACAGCTCATCGAGTTCCGCTTGACTGTAGCGCGGCCAACGGGCTCGTTCGATCCCCTCCGGCATGGCGGGATCACCGCCCAGAATGGCCAGTTTCTGTTTCATGGTGGCAGGGAGGTGGTGGGCGCGACCGGGATCGAACCGATGACCTCTACCGTGTCAAGGTAGCGCTCGTACCAACTGAGCTACGCGCCCGATTCCGGCTAACATAATGGAACCCCGTTGGCACTGTCAATCAATTCGGCCCGCTTGACAAAACCCATCGGCTATAGATAATTCAAACACCTTGACAGGGTCCTGATTAGGGCAACGACTCATGAGATTCTTGATCGATCGACGTTTTCTTACGGTATACCTGACCAACCACAAGGATGTGTGGATACCCGGCGCTGGACTCTGATTCGCTATCGAGAGATGTCCTGACCGGCCGCTTGTGATTTTTCAAGTCGTGTCGGTTTTTTTTTACCTTTAACCGGGTGTGGGCCGACGCTGGGCCAGGGCCAGGGCGGGCCGGAGTTACCGAGACATGGAAAGTACCCTTCTGCTGAACTCGTCCTTTGAGCCGCTGCGGGTCATTAGCTGGCAGAGAGCCATCACCCTGCTGTTTGCCGGCAAGGTGGAGGTGATCGAGGAGTACTCCCGTGAGATTCGCAGCGTGACCTTCTCCGTCAAGTTGCCGTCGGTACTTCGGCTCCTGCGCTATGTCAAGGTCAAGAAGAGCCGCATGATCAAGTTTTCCAGGGCGAATATTTATGCTCGGGACAGACACCGCTGCCAATATTGTGGCAGCGCCCGTCGCGGGGATGAACTGACCTTCGACCATGTGATACCGGTGTCGCGCGGTGGGGGGAAGAGTTGGGACAACATCGTGACAGCCTGCATCGCTTGCAATCGCAAAAAGGGAGGAAGAACTCCGGAAGAGGCCGGCATGCGCTTGATTCGGAAGCCGTCGGAGCCTGAGTGGGTGCCAAACCTCAACCTTACTCTTGTTTTCAGGAATGCTCCCGACACCTGGCGCGATTACCTCTACTGGAACGTGGAATTGGAGACCTGAGTCCCTTCCCGAAGGGAAGCCGGATTCTGCGGTCTGTTTGGATTCCCGCATGGGAGGGTGAAGCGGATATGGGGCGGGGAGACCCGATGCAGATGGAAACTGCCTGTTCAAGGACATGTAGTCGGAACGATGTTCCGTCCCGGCAAGCAGAACCCTTGGAAGCAAGACTGAGGGCGCTGGAACCGGGGGATATCGACTCTCTGATCCGCTGGGTAAACGATGCCGCCGTCACGCTTTACCTGTCGCAGGCGGTTGCTTACCCGGCCTCCGGTAGCGATGGATACCGATGGCTGGAGGAGTTGTCCCGGAGTCACACCGAGAGAGTCTTTGCCATCGAGACGCGTGAGGGTCGCCCGATCGGCTCCGTCGGTTTGCACGCCATCCGCTGGGTCGACCGCAAGGCCGAACTGGCCGTGATGATCGGGGAGAGGGAGTACTGGAATCGAGGATACGGCACCTGGGCCGTGCAGGAAATGCTGAGGCGGGGCTTTGAGGAGATGAGTCTCCAGAGAATCTATCTGAGAGTTGCCTCCAATCACGACGCGGCCATTCGCGTCTACCGCAAGTGCGGGTTCCAGTCCGAAGGCCTGTTGCGCAAAGACCGCTACGTCGGCCGAGGATACGCCGATACGCTGATGATGTCTGTGCTTAAGGAGGAATTTGCTGCGGGGGAAAGTGGAGTCCGAACCACCTAGGCCTGAATCAAAGCTCCGTCGATGAGTTGTTGGGCCTGATCTTCGGAGACGTCGGAAACCGTTGCCAACTCGCTGACGATGAGTTGCCGGGCGCGGTCGAGCATTTTCTTTTCGCGGAAGGATAGTATTCGGTTGACGCTCAGCAGGGAGAGACTCTTGAGGACGTCGGCCACCTGGAAGATACATCCTGTCCGCATTTTCTCCGAATTCTCCTTGAAGCGGTTTTTCCAGTCAGTGGCATTGTTGACCTTGGTGTTCTTCAAGTGTTTCAGAACCTTGGTAACTTCCGCTTTCTTGATCAGTCGTCTCAAGCCGACGTCGGTGGCGTTGGTTGCCGGGATCATCACCATCATGTTGTTGGCTGCAATCTTGAGATGATAGAAGGCTTCCAGTTTTCCGGAGATGCTGCGCCGGTCAATTTGCTCGATGACGCCGACGCCATGGTTGGGGTAAACGACTTTTTCGCCGATGGCAAAGCTGTTTGTGGTGACCTGGGCCATAAGTTCCTGGTTTAGGTTCGAAATTTGGGACAGGCGACCAAGTATATGGACCCGAAGAGTTCGAGTCAAGCATTAACCCTCGCTGTCCCCCTTTTCTCAAACGGCCTTTTGCAAAATTCCCCAGGTAGCAAGTTGTGGTGGAATAGGGAACCAGCGCTGCACGAAGAATCTTGCACCCGGCTCAAGTAGCCTGGGCTTTTCCAATTTGGATGTGAACATCCCACGGTTCCGGAAAGGGTGGTGGAGCGATGCCGGAAGCAATTGAAGTATTGAACTTCTTTAATGGTGCCTGGAGCCATTCCCTCGGCAAGGACAGCCTGAAAATTGTCAACCCGGCCACGGGGGAGAAACTCGCCCACAATCCCCTTGGAGATGCCGGCGACGTGTCCCGGGTGGTGGATGCGGCCGCCAGGGCATTTCCCGGCTGGAGGCGCACCCCTCCGGGAGAGCGTGTTCAGTACCTGTTCAAGTTCAAGCAGCTGCTGGAGGAGCATTTTGAGGAGATCGCGCGGCTCACCACCCGGGAGCACGGCAAGACACTGGCCGAGTCTCGCGGAGAACTGAGGCGAGGCATCGAAAACGTGGAGGTTGCCTGCGGGATTCCCACGCTGATGCAGGGTTACAACCTGGAGGACGTTGCCCGCGGCATCGATGAAATCATGATTCGCCAGCCGCTGGGGGTGGTGGCGGCCGTCACGCCCTTCAACTTTCCCTCCATGATTCCCTTGTGGTTCCTGCCTTACGCGCTGGCCTGCGGCAATACCTTCGTGCTGAAACCGTCCGAGCGCGTGCCGTTGACGATGCGGCGGGTGTTCGAGTTGCTGGAGCAGCTCCACCTCCCGCCAGGAGTTGTGAACCTGCTCAACGGGAACCGTGAGGTGGTGGATGCCCTCATTGACCATCCCGAGGTGCGTGCGATCAGCTTTGTGGGATCGACGGCGGTTGCCAGGCATGTCTACGGCAGAGGTGCCGCCCAGGGCAAGAGGGTGCAGTGTCAGGGAGGTGCCAAAAACCACGTGGTGGTCCTGCCGGACGCCGATATGCCGACCACGACACAGATCGTCAGCGACAGCGCCTTCGGGTGCGCGGGGCAGCGATGTTTGGCCGTATCCGCGGCAGTCACCGTAGGGGAGGCGCGTGAGCCCTTTACCCGCTCGGTGGCCGAGATGGCCCGGTCCATCAGAGTTGGCTACGGCCTGGAGGAAGGGGTTCAGATGGGACCGGTCGTGAGTCGGGAGAGCCAGCAACGGATTGAGGGTGCCATCGGGCGAGGCGCCTCAGAGGGCGCCGAGGTGCTGGTGGATGGGCGAAACCCCAGCATTCCCAACTATGAACGGGGATTTTTCGTGTCGCCAACCATTCTGGATGGGGTGCCGCCGGGGAGCGAGACATCCCGAACCGAGATCTTCGGACCGGTGCTCAGCCTTTTCCACGTGGACAGCGTCGAAGATGCTATTGAAGTTGTGGCCGGCAACCCCTACGGGAACGCTGCCTCCATCTTTACCGGCAGTGGTGCCGCCGCCCGCAAATTCCGATATGAAGTACCGGTGGGGAATGTGGGGGTCAATATCGGAGTGGCTGCTCCCATGGCCTACTTCCCGTTCAGCGGTTGGAAGGACAGCTTTCTGGGAGTCCTTCACGGCCAGGGTCGTGACGCGGTGGAATTTTATACCGAGAAGAAGGTGGTCATTGAGCGCTGGCCCCGGGAATGGTCACGTAGGTTCTAGGTCTGCTTCAACCCTGGATCTCTTGAGACGAAAAAATCGCTGGAAATGTCGATCATCGAGCTGATTGCAAATTCGCATCGGGGCAGGTCATCTTGCCGGCAAACCAGAGGTTCTGCCATTTTCAATATCGGTTGCGACCTGGTGAAAAACGCTGTTTAACCCCAAAAAGCACAACAGGCACAAATGGTGTTCTAATGCCTTTTGTGGCCATTCCCGGCAATCCTCCCGCTGCCGAATTTTGCAATGGGCTCCCTTGATTGTGGATTATGGGTCTGCAGCACGATCAGCGGTTCCTTCACCCGATCAGCAATCAGCAATTCATCACTTGTATTGAGCCTGCTTTATTTCGACTCGAAAGTCGTTTGCCGAAATCCTGATCACTTTGCACATCTCATAGAGACGGGAACGCAAGCGATCACCGATGCGTTCTGCGAGCGTTTCCTGACCGGCCACTACACTCCCGTCACTGAGCTTCCGAATTTTGGATTCTCCGTCCTTGAAATTCGACGTGATGAGAGTGGTGCGCTTCTGGTTGTAGCGGTGGTTGATGATGTAAGCGAAGGTGTCTCGAACCCAGTCGGTGGGACGTTCGGCCCCCAGGTCGTCCAGAAGCAGGACATCGCATTGCAGCACGGGTTCGAGAATTTGCCATTCGGTGGTCCCTGATACAGGGTTGAAGGAGCTTTGGATCTGCTTGAGCAGTTCCCGGAAGTCGTAGAAAACACACCAGGTTCCGTAGCGAAGCATCAGAGCGCGGATGATCGACACGGCCAGGTGGGTCTTTCCGACCCCGCAGTCGCCCAGGATGAGAAGTCCGCAGTCCACCACGGGATAATCCTCGACGAAGCGAGAGGCCATTGTCTTGGCCTTGCCTAGTGTGGGGTGTTTGCGGTGCGGAAAAAAGCTCTCGAACCTGCACTCCTGATAGCGGGGCGGGATGCGGGCTGCCTCGATCAACTGCTGCATCTTGCTCTGCTCGCGGCAGGGACAACGAGCCACACCCCGCCGTCCGGCCTGATCCATCCTCTTCCAACCGCTGCCGCCGCATTCCGGGCATTCAGACACGGCTTCCACTGGGCTATCTCCTGTCCAGGCGTATGATTTTGGACGGCGCCGTTCGCACCAGGGCGTTTTCCGCTTTGGAATCGAAACGCGGGGATTGCTCGGCCAATTCAGACCCGATGACCTGCAGGAATTCCCTCACCTCTTGCTGCATTTTTTCCATTTTGGCCCGCATGTTGAGAATGATTTCAACTCCTGCCAGGTTGACTCCCAGTTCACGGGTCAGGTTCAAGATCAACTCCAGTCTGTGCAGATCCCGCTCGGAGTAGAGCCTGGTATTTCCCTGCGAGCGCGAAGGCTTCAGCAGGCCATGCTTCTCATAGAGTCGCAGTGTCTGTGGATGAATGTCGTAGGCCGCGGCGACGTTGCTGATAGTATAGACCCTCTTGCGATGTTTCTTCATGTGGTCCGCCTCCACGTCCGGGGCCACGACAGTCTGGCTGGATTGGTTGTTCAGTACTGTGCCAGACCGGTTCGGGGATCGCCAGGATTGAGTTGTGCCAACTCCCGCAGGAGTTCCTTGCTGCGCTCATCCGCGATCTTGGGAACCACCACCCTCACTTCCACGAACTGGTCTCCCCGTTGGGCTGCTCTCAAGGATGGGGCCCCTTTGCCACGCAGCCTGAATTTCTGCCCGCCCTGTGTTCCAGGGGGAATCTTCAACAGAGACCGGCCGTCTACGGTAGGGACCTGGATCTTGGCGCCCAATGCCGCTTCGGTGACTGTCACGGGAACCTTGCAATAAATATTGTCCCCCTTCCTTTCGAAGAAGGGATGAGGAGTCACCTTGGCTACCACATAGAGGTCGCCCGAAGGAGCACCTCCCAGACCGGCTTCCCCCTTTCCGGCAAACCGGATACGAGAGCCGTTCTGTACACCGGCAGGAATCTTGGCCTCCAGCCTGGAAGGACTGCTGGTGCGTCCTTGCCCCCTGCAGGAGGCGCATGGCCGGCTGTTGCGTCCCGTACCTCCACACCGATGACAATTCGTTGTCAGGCGGGCACGCCCTCTCATCTGGTCCAATTTGCCGGTCCCGCGGCAGAGAGAACAGGTTCCCGCCCGGGCGGCCGATGCCTGGCCACTTCCCCGGCAATTCCGGCAGACCTCCATCCGATCGTAGGCGATTTGTGTTCGAAGGCCCTTCAAGGCGTCGTCGAAGCTCATCGAGATCTGGTATTCGAGGTCGCGCCCTTGCGGTCTTACCGGTTCGGATCGACCCTGGAACATCCGGGTAAAGAAATCGGAAAAACCCGAGCTTCCCAGGTCGGAAAAGTCAAATCCGGAGAAATCGAATCCGCCGCCGCCCGGGGGCGGGCGAAAATTCTCCGAATAGGCGCCGTACGCGTCGTAGACTTCCCGCTTCTTGGGATCGCTCAGGACGTCGTAGGCCTCCGAAATCTTCTTGAAGCGTTCCTCGGATGCCCGGTCTCCGGGGTTGACATCCGGGTGGTACTTGCGAGCCAGTTTCCGGTACGATTTTCTGATGTCGTCAAGTGAGGCTCCACGGCCTACTCCTAGAGTCTTGTAGAAATTCTGTCGGTTCATTACAGGTCTCGGGGGAGGCGAAACCGGCTTCGGCCCTCACCTCGGTTGCAGCGGCTGCGGGTACCTGTCGCCAACCCTGCCATGCAAGCAGCGGGCATGGCGCCCGACGGGTACCCGCAGCAGGTCTTACTTCTTCTTTTCGTCGCTCTCTTCATACTCGGCATCGATGACCTCTCCCTCCGCGGCCGCCTCGTCGGAAGAGTCTCCAGGTGTGGAGGGTGTGGGATCGCCCTGAGGCGCGGCCTGCTTGTAGAGGACGTCGGCCAGCTTGTGGGTGGCTTGAGTCAACTCTTCGACAGCCGAGTTGATACGCTCCGAACCCCCTTCATCGATGGCTTTGCGGCAATTCTCCAGGGCCGATTCAATGGCAGCTACGTCCGATTCCGGGACTTTGTCGCGATTCTCTTTCAACAGCTTTTCGGTGTTGTAGACCAAGTTGTCTGCGTTATTCCGGGCCTCTACCTCCTCCTTGTACTTGCGGTCCTCTTCGGAGTGTGCTTCCGCTTCGCGAGTCATGTCTTCGATCTCGTCCTTGGACAAGCCGCTGGAGGCGGTGATGGTGATGTTCTGCTCCTTGTTGGTGCCGAGGTCCTTGGCGGAGACATTCACGATGCCGTTGGCGTCGATGTCGAAAGTGACCTCGACTTGAGGAACGCCGCGGGCCGCCGGAGGAATCCCCACCAGATGGAACTTGCCCAAGGTTCGGTTGTCCTTGGCCATGCTCCGCTCTCCCTGCAGAACGTGGACTTCCACCGAGGTTTGATTGTCGGCGGCCGTGGAGAAAATTTCGCTCTTGCGAGTGGGGATGGTGGTGTTGCGCTCGATCAGTTTGGTGAAGACCGCTCCCAGCGTTTCAATTCCCAGGGAGAGGGGTGTCACGTCCAGCAGCAGGAGATCCTTGACGTCTCCACCCAGAACTCCGGCTTGAACAGCGGCCCCAATGGCTACCACCTCGTCCGGGTTTACCCCTTTGTGGGGGTCCCTTTTGAAAAGCTCCTTCACGATTTGCTGCACCCGGGGGATTCGAGTCGAGCCGCCGACCAATACCACTTCGTTGATGTCCTCGGGGTTGACCCCGGAGTCCCTGAGGGCCAGCTTGCAGGGCTCGACGCTGCGTTGCAGGATGTCCTCCACCAACCCTTCGAACTTGGCTCGGGTGAGCTTCATGTTCAAGTGCTTGGGTCCCGAGGCATCGGCCGTCACAAAGGGCAGATTGATCTCGGTTTCCAGAGTGGTCGAGAGCTCCATTTTTGCTTTTTCGGCAGCTTCCTTGAGCCGCTGCAAGGCCATCTTGTCCTTGGAGAGATCGATCCCCTGATCCTTGATGAACTCATCGACGATCCAGTCGATAATCCGCTGGTCAATGTTGTCTCCTCCCAAGTGGGTGTCCCCGTTGGTGGACTTGACCTCAACCACCCCCTCGCCCACTTCCAGAATGGAGATGTCGAAGGTTCCGCCCCCGAAGTCATAGACGGCAATGGTCTCGTCTTTCTTTTTGTCGAGACCGTAGGCGAGAGCGGCTGCCGTGGGTTCGTTGACGATTCTCAGAACCTCCAGACCGGCGATTTTCCCGGCGTCCTTGGTGGCCTGACGCTGGGAGTCGTTAAAGTAGGCGGGAACGGTGACCACGGCCTTGGTGACCGTCTGTCCCAGGTACTCGTCGGCCGCGGTCTTCATCTTTTGCAGAATCATGGAAGAAATTTCCGGCGGACTGTGCTCCTTTCCCATGATCGACACCCGGACGTCGTTGTTGGCGGCGGGAGTCACCTTGTAGGGGACGATCTTCATCTCCTCGTTCACTTCCGCATACTTGCGCCCCATGAAACGCTTGATGGAATAGATCGTATTCTCCGGATTGGTTACGGCCTGCCTCTTGGCAACCTGTCCTACCAACCGTTCACCTCCCTTGGCGAAGGCCACGGTTGAAGGAGTGGTTCGACTGCCCTCGGGGCTGGTAATGACAGTCGGCTCGCCCGCCTCCATCACGGCCACGACTGAATTGGTCGTGCCCAGATCGATGCCGATGATCTTGCTCATGGTCTGAGACCCTCCTCAATGATAATTTGTAAAATCAGTAACTTAGGGCACTTGCACGACGCATTGTGCAAGCGGACAGAATATAATATCTGAGTGTTTGCCTGTCAAATAACCGTTAGTTGGCACCTATAACATCCAGTGTCGTCCGGATGGTTTTTCCAAGGCAAAATGGACCGGGTGCCGTTGAATTTCCTCTACAGTGTCTGTTATCTTCTAGGGTAGTCTTGCCTGGAATTTCCAAATTCCAATGCCGCTTCCAGTCTCCTTTTCCTTCCGTTTCCGGGACCAACGTGTTTTTGGTCGCCTGATCTTTGCCTTGCTGTTGTTTCTGTCGATTGCAGTCGGCGCGCTCGGTGGGTTGCTGATCGTCTACAAGAGCGATCTGCCCCGAGTCCAGGAACTCCAGGACTACCGTCCCAATGTCATCACTGAACTCTATTCGGACGATGGAAGAACCGTGGGGTCCTTCGCACTGGAGCGCCGAGTGGTTATCGGCTACCACGATATTCCCCAACTGCTTCGCGATGCCCTGATCGCTACCGAAGACAAGAACTTCGAGAGGCATTGGGGGGTGGATGTGACTGGTGTTGCTCGGGCCGTGGTCAAAGCGGCCATGGGAGGCGGGAGGATCCGGGGTACCAGCACGATTACTCAGCAACTGAGCCGGCTCTGTTTCCTGACCTCCGAAAAGAGCTTCAAGCGAAAGTTCCAGGAGTTTCTTTTCTCCATTCAAATTGAACGCTTCTATACCAAGGAACAGATTCTGACGCTCTATTGCAATCAGGTGCCGCTCGGGCATCGCACCTACGGGTTTGCGGCGGCTGCTCAATTCTATTTCAGCAAGGAGCTGAAGGACCTGAGTCTGGATGAGGTTGCCGTCCTGGCCGCGCTTCCCGCGATCGCCCATTTGCGGTCTCCCATGCAGATGGAAGACCGGGTAACGGTCCGCCGCAACTACGTGCTGCGGCGAATGGTGGCGGAAGGGAAGATCACCCGGGAAAGGGCGGAGGCAGCCAGCCAGGCGCCTCTCGGATTGCGCATTGCTTCCCGGGTAAGCGAGCGGGCCCCCTATTTCACCGAGGAGGTTCGAAAATACCTGGCAGAAACCTACGGATTCCAAACAGTCAGCCAGAGAGGCTTGAGAGCCTATACGACGCTGAACCTGGAAATGCAGAAGGCAGCCGTCGAGGCTCTGACGAGTGGATTGGAGGCCTATGATCGGAGGCACGGCTGGAGAGGCGTGGAGACCAATGGAAGGCCGAGGGTGCAGGGTGCGCTTGTAGCCATTGACAACGCCAGCGGAGAGATCAAGGCAATGGTGGGCGGGCAGGATTTTGGACGGAGCAAGTTCAATCGCGCCACCCAGGCCTACCGGCAACCCGGTTCAGCCTTCAAGCCTTTCGTCTACACGGTCGCATTGGAAGAGGGAATGGCGCCGGAGGACCTGATTGAGGATGCTCCCATCAGTTTTCCGGGTAGCGATGGAACCTGGAGTCCCCGAAATTACGATGGAAGGTTTGAAGGCCCGATTACTTTGAGACGGGCGTTTGCCCGCTCTCGCAATATCCCTGCAGTCAGGTTGGCGAGCCGATTCGGCATTACACAAGTTCTCCGGACCGCCCGGAGATTCGGCATCTCCAGTCCCGGTTTGGCTCCCTATTTGCCGGTGGCGCTCGGCGCCGCCGAGGTGACCCTGCTTGAAATGACTTCGGCTTACAGCACCTTTGGCAACGATGGGGTTCGGATGACACCCCGTTACCTGCGGAAGGTGACCGATTACGAAGGGACAACCCAGGAGGAGCAACTGGTCGAGGTGAGCGATGTCGTTTCCCGGGAGACGGCCAGGACCATGGTGGCCCTGTTGCAAAGCGTGGTTGCCGAGGGCACGGCTAGTCGTGCCCGTGTCCTCGATCGAGCAGTCGCGGGCAAGACGGGGACAACCAATGACTACACCGATGCCTGGTTCATCGGTCTCACTCCCAGCCTTACCTGTGGCGTCTGGGTGGGTTACGATCAGAAGCGATCGCTGGGCAGAGGAGAAACGGGAGGCAGGGCGGCCCTACCCATCTGGATTGAATTCATTCGCCAGGTGACCCGGAAAATGGCTGCCGAGGAGTTTGCTTCTCCAACCGTCCCCGACGCTTGACCCGCATTGCCTGAAACAATTGAGGTTATCCAAAAGGGCAAAAGAGGAATCCACGAAGGGGCACCAACGAAGGGAAACTACAGAAACAACCTGGCGTGGTCGCCCGCCGCAGTCTGGGGGCGCCGCGTACACCCGCCACCGCATCAGCCCTCGCCATCCGGCGCTGCTTTGCGGCGCCGCGTATGCCCCCCTCCGCATCAGCCTTCGCCTGCGGCTCGGCTTCTG
>JAPPDF010000059.1 GCA_028875575.1 Acidobacteriota bacterium | reverse complement strand
GACCAGCATTCTGGCACGGTCGAATTCGGCCTTGACAACCCTGTTCAAGGCGGTCGCCCGGGGCCTGCCCGGTACCGTGCCGCCGCATACAGCCGACCCTTTCGCATGCTGAACGGTGAGGATCGAAGGGATCCCGAGCTGGACCCGCTGATGGAGGAAATCGACTGGCCCGCATGTCTCACCAGAAGTAGGAGGCATCGGTTCTCGGGATCTGGTAAAATGCTCTTGGCGAAGGAGTTAACCAGATCTGTGAAGGAGAACCGATGCCAACACAGTGCGCCAGCAAACCCCTGGAGTTTGAACCCCGCCAACGCCGCCGCGTGGTGGCTGCTTTCGATGGTGGTCCCATCACTTCCGATGCCGGCCTGTTGCTGTTGCGCCGGGTGGATCGGCGCCTGGCTCTCTCTGACCAGGTAGCGGACTGCTTCACCGATCACCGCGACCCCAAGCGGGTCCACTACAGCCTGCGCAAGCTTATCGCCCAGCGCATCGTCGGCATCGCCCAGGGCTACGACGACCTCATCGACCACGACCAACTCCGTCACGACCCCTTGATGGCCTTGGTCTCAGAAAAAGGCCGCCGTCCCGACTCGCCTCCCCTGGCAGGCAAGAGCACTCTCAACCGGCTCGAACACGCTCCCACCCAAGGCCCCGGCCGCTACCACAAGATCGACCACGACCCTGAGGCCCTCCAGGCCCGGTGGCAGAGGTGTCGCTGCTTTCGGGGGAAAATGCCGCCTGAGGGTCCTCCGACAGGCTCATATGCCTACGCTGAGGGCATTTGCCAACCGATCCAGCCACCAACGTTGTTAAACTCGGCCTCAAAAGTCTCCAGGGCCCCTTTCATCGCTCTATTGCGAACTCTGGTGAGAATTGCGGCCTAAACCACAACACTGACGGGGGATAACATTTTCCAATTGATATTCCCCGGGCGCCCGCCCGGGGGGATGCGACCAGTCACAATCTTGCCGTGAACCCATGCTGGCCTCGCGGTTGTGGGTGCTCTCCGTTCTGTAATAATATCCAGCCTGGAATGAGTTGCGCCGTCAGGGCGTCCGCCTTCACGGCCGCTGTCGATTGAACCGTCTCTCCGATCCCACTCCTGGGGACTTCCGCGGGTTCAAGGGTCCGGTCTCCACGGAAAGACAAGACGATGTGGAAAAAGGAAGAGCACGAAATTCCGCGTTCTGAATTCGAGGACCGGATCGAGAGGGTACGCCGGTTTGCCGCAGACCGGGACCTGGCCGGAGTGGTGGTCTACTCGGCGCCCAAGATTCACCAGTGGAATCAGACCGGGCACGTCGGCTATCTCACCAACTGGTCCAACCTGGACCGCATCACCGACGTCATGGTGCTGGTCCCCAGACGGGGCAAGGCGACGCTGCTGGTGGCCGGTGTGGAGTACATGCTGGACCAGATCGAGGAGGTGTCCTGGATCGGCGAGGTGCGCCTGGTGAGCTCTCCCGACCCGCGGGCGATCTCCCGCGCCTTCGACTCCAGCGTGGGTGGAGAAGCTGCCTCCCGCGGATCCCGCAGCTTTGGAGCCGAAATCGCCCATCTCTTGAAGGCCGAAGGCCTCGATGGATATCCGGTCGCCGTTTCGGGAATCGAGGCCATGCCGGTCACCCTCTATCGCGATCTGGAGCGGAATCTTCCGGCCGGTATCGCGGAGGCGCCCGACGTGGTGGCTGAGCTCCGGCAGTTCAAGACCCCGGAGGAAGCCGCATTGTTGCGGCGAACTGCTGAAATCTCCGATTCGAGCTACCACCGAATGGCGGAAGTCCTCAGGCCGGGAATGTGGGGGTATGAGCTCACCGCCGAGATGGACGCCGCGGCCCGACAGCGGGGCGCCGACTTCGTCTACCACTGCATGCATACGGCTCCCGGGACCGATCTGAAGGCGGGCAAGCTGTCGGTCAAGTGTCACGACTGGCGCCTGAACCGTGGCGACTACATCAATGTCAATGCCTACGTGGTCTACAAGGGTTACTGGATCCAGAGCGACCGGGCGGGAACCATCGGACCGGTTTTGGACAAGGCGGCCGCCGGGATGGTGGAAGCCAACCTGCAGGTGCAGGACGAGGTGCTCCGGATCATCCGCCCCGGACTGCCCATCGGTGAGTTGATTGAGATCGGAAATCGGGCCGCGGCAAGGTTCGGGTATGAAATCCAGGGAGGAAGGATCGGTCATGGTCAGGGACTGGACTACTCCGAACGGCCCTTTCTGCTGGCCGGAAGCCGTGAGCTGCTCCAGCCGGGCCATGTGTTCGTGCTCCACGTCTGCCTGGGAGAACCCGGGGGGACCCTCCTGATCAATCCCATCGCCGACCTCTGCTACCTGACCGCCGACGGAGTTGAGGTCCTCAACAAGTTCCCGCGAGGGTTGTTTCACCTGTGAGTGTTGGAACCGGAACAGACGTTCCAACCAACCGACGTCAACGCCTGAAGGAGGTGCTCATGCAGACCATACGCTTGAATCCGCCGTCCCTGCCCAAACCCGCGGCCACCTACTCTCAAGTGGTGCGCAAGGGAGCGCTGGTTACCACCGCGGGGATGATAGCTCTGGATGCGGAGGGCAGAGTGGTGGGCGAGGGAGACGTCGGGGCGCAGACACGGCAGGTCATGAAAAACATCGAAGCCGCCCTGGGGGCCGTGGGAGCTTCCCTGAGCGACGTCGTCAAGACCACCATCTTCTTGAGCGACATGGCCCACTACCAGGGCATGAACGCTGTTTTCAACCATTACTTCCAGGGCAACCCGCCGGCCCGGTCCACCGTCCAGACCGGTCTGGCCCTGCCCTCGCTCATGGTGGAGATCGAGGCCCTGGCCCTGGTCGATGACGAGTAGTTGGCCTTCTGCGTGAGAGAAGGACGGGCCGGAAAAAACCCCGCCCTGTATGAAGCAGCCCGGGAAATTTCGCCGACAGCGTCGGGCTGACTGTGCAGGCGTTCCCGAAGATACCGGCTGTTACGGGAAAGGATCACGATGAATTTTCGCAGCGACAACGAATCGCCGGCGGCGCCCGAAATCCTGGCGGCTCTCCAGGCGGCCAACTCGGGTCACGCCTACGCCTACGGAGAAGATGGGATTACTTCAGGCATGAAAGACCGCTTTCGGGAGACGTTCGAGACCGATCTGGAGGTTCTCCCGGTGGCGACGGGTACGGCGGCCAACTCCTTGTCCATCGCCCAATTGGCGCCCGCCTACGGTTCCGTCTTCTGCCACCACGAGGCTCATCTCCATGCCGACGAGTGCGGAGGGCCCGAGTTCTACAGCGGGGGCGCCAAGGTGGTTCCGCTGTCGGGGGAACTGGCCAAGATCTACCCGAGAACTCTCCGAGCCGCCGTGGACAGGACGGAGGAGATGGGGGTCCATGAGAGTCAGCCCAGCGCCGTCAGCATCAGTCAGGCGACCGAGTTGGGAACCGTCTACAAGCCGGATGAGATCCGCGAGATTTCCCGGATCGCTCGCGGCCGGGGGATGGGGCTGCACATGGATGGCGCCCGCCTTGCCAACGCCGTGCAACGACTGGGTTGCACACCCGCCGAGCTGACCTGGAAGGCCGGAGTCGACATCCTCTCCTTCGGGGCCACCAAGAACGGAGCCATGGCCGCCGAGGCTGTGGTGGTCTTCAACCGAGACCGGGCCCTGGGCCTGGCTCGCCGACACAAGCGCGCCGGACATCTCTTCAGCAAGATGCGCTTCATGTCGGTTCAACTGGAAGCCTACCTCAAGGAAGGCCTGTGGCTGCAATTGGCGCAGCAGGCCAACCGGGCGGCGGACGTGCTTTCGTCAGGGTTGGGCCGGCTTGCCGCCGTGGAGGTTCTCTATCCGGTGGAGGCCAACGAAGTCTTCGTCAGGATGCCGCCGCCCTTAGCCGACGGCTTGAAAAAAGCGGGCTACGAGTTCCACCTCTGGCCGGGGAGCCGGGACCATTACCGGTTTGTTACCTGTTTCGCAACCCGTATGGACGAGGTGAACGCGTTCCTGGCCCTGGCCCGGCAACTATCGGATGGCAGCGAGGGGGTGTAGGGAGGGGAGTTGCTGGGCAGGGACCGCTTGGGTACAATGCGGCTTGGCGTCGGCCCCCCCACCGCATCAGCCTTCGCCATTCGGCGCTGCTTTGCGGCGTCGCAATTGCCCCCCTCCGCATCAGCCTTCGCCTGCGGCTCGGCTTCTGCGACTCCCCCT
>JAPPDF010000058.1 GCA_028875575.1 Acidobacteriota bacterium | reverse complement strand
GGGAGTGAAGCCGGGAGTGCTCCTTCGGTCGGGCTCCGCCCTCCCTGCGGAGCACGCCCGCTCGTTGCCCATCGACCCCCTTGGAGATATGCTTAGCCCTACATAAAGAAGACTGGCCGTGTAAACCATGTATGCGGTTTATTGTGTAAACCATGAATGGATTGCACAAAGCCGAGCCGCAGGCGATGGCTGATGCGGTGGGGGGCAACTGCCGGGCCGCGGCCTTGTGCGGCGGGCGTATCGTCGGGCGCACGGCCACGGCATAGTCCCTCTCACCGCAGTCCATCCAGCAGCCCTCTCCCGACAGGACCGCGTTTCTGCGGAGGGGGAGAAAACTCTTGACGCTTCTTTCGGACCGTTGCTACGATTTCTCCATTGGTCCCAAGGTGCTCGAATTCGAGCCAATAGGGAAGCGGGTGCAATTCCCGCACGGTCGCGCCACTGTGATCAGCGAGCTCGCCGGCGAAGCAGGCCACTGTTGCATGAGGCAATGGGAAGGCAGTCGGCCGGGCGTCTTAGCTGTCAGTCAGGAGACCTGCCCTGGGATTGACGAGGCACGCTGCGCACGAGAGCGGCTGGGTCGAACATGCAAGCAGGTTTTCCGCACCTCCCATCCTGTCAATTCTCTTCCGTCCGCCTTTCACTCGTAGCCTTGCCTGCCAATGACAGCCTGAGATCCGCGCATGGCCCCTCAGGCCAATGACAACCTCTTACTGGATGCGCCCTGAACATTCCGGGAAGCGCGGTGAAAGTCCGCCACTGCCCCAGCAACTGTAAGCGGCAACGAAATCCGTCTGCACGCCACTGCCGAAAGGTGGGAAGGCACGGAGAGTAGGATCGTTCCGGCCGCAAGTCAGGAGACCGGATCGGGGAAGCTTCCTGAACACCTCCTTGGGGGAGGAGAAAGGACCTGCCAGATGCAGTGCAAAACCGGAAAGTTGACGCTGGCCTTATGCCTCGTCGCCTGCTGTGCCACCCTGACCGCTGAGGCCGTCGAGCCGGCCTCGATCAGCGGAATCATCACCGATCCCCAAAAAGCACTTGTGCCGGACACCCTGGTCACGCTCCATGACCGGTCCAGCGGCCTGCGCCTGAGAGTCACCACCGATGCCTCGGGAGAATTTCGCTTTCGGCTGCTGCGTCCGGGCGAATACATCCTGGAAGTCGAGTCCCGGGGCTTTGCTCCCGTGTCCCTGAGCGGTCTTCAAGTCGAGGCCGGTCAGGAACTGGTGCGGGACATTGCCCTGCAATTGGCGGTGCGCCGAGAGGAAGTCGTGGTCACGGCCTCGGGGAGGCCGCAGTCGGTCGACGAAGTATCGAAGGCCCTGACGGTCATCAATAGCAGGGACATGCAAGAGCGGGGGGAAACCAGCCTGGCCGAGGCCTTGAGGCCGATTCCCGGCTTGCGCATTCAGCAATTGGGGACGCCCGGCGCCCAGACGACCATTCGAACCCGCGGGCTGCGGGTCGAGAACACCTCGATTCTGATTGACGGCCTGCGCTTCCGGGACGCGGCCGCGCCCCAGGGAGACGCCACCTCCCTTGTGTCCCATCTTTTGCTTGCCGATACCCACCGGGTGGAGGTGTTGCGGGGGTCGGGTTCCTCCCTCTACGGAAGTCATGCCATAGGCGGCGTGGTCAACATGATGAGCGCGGAAGGCGGCGGCCGCACCCGGGGAAGCCTGCTGACCGAGGGGGGATCCCTGGGCCGGCTGCATGGTCGCGCCCGTCTGGCGGGAGGATTCCAACAGGACCGGTTCACCTACAGCACGGGACTGGCCCATCGAAACATTTCCAGAGGCGTCGATGGCGACGACGCCAGCCGCAACACCACTGCCCAGGGGCGGCTGAATCTGAACTTTTCTCCGACGGCCAACCTCTCGGCACGATTCTACGGAGGCGACACCTTCCTCCAGCTCAACCGGTCGCCGGGCAGCGCCCCCGGACTGACCGCCACCGGAATTGTCGAGGCCCGTCCGTTGGCTCCTGATCTGGTCGAGCTCCACCAGTCGGGGACGCCCCTGTCCGAACTGAACCTCGGATCGGCCACATTCATCCCCACTCTCAACGATCCCGACGCTCGAGTGGCCACCGATTTCCTTTCCAGCGCGGTCCGGTTCAACCAACAGCCGACAGCCCGGACAGGATACAGTCTCTCCTATCAGAATCTGCGAACAGACCGGATCCATCACAACGGCCCCGGAGGACCCGGCTTCCAGCCTGGCGGGATCACACGATCGGACTTCGACGGGCGCGTGCAGACCGTCAACGCCCGCACCCATCAGCAGTTGGGAACCAACCACTTCATCGATGCGGGCTACGAGTTCGAAAATGAACAGTTCGTCAATCGGAATATTCCCGTGCAGCCCTCCCCTGAATCCCTGGCGGACGTCACTCAGCGCACCAACGCCTTTCATATTCAGGACCAGCTCAGGCTGCTGCAAGGGCGACTGCACCTTTCAGCCGCCTTCCGAGTCCAGACGTTCTCGCTTCAAACCCCGCTGCTGGAACCTTTGGAAACGGCGCCCTACCAGGGATTCACCTTCGACGCACCGCCCACCGCCTATACCGGGGACGGTTCGATCGCCTATTTCGTCGCCCGGACCGGCACCAAGTTCCGCGCTCATGTCGGGAACGGCTACCGGTCTCCCTCCCTCTACGAACGCTTCGGGACCTACTTCTCCAGATTCGGCTACTCGGCCTATGGAGATCCAAGACTCCGTCCCGATCGATCCGTGGCCTTCGACGCCGGCCTGGACCAGACCCTGTTCGACAACCGGGTGCAGACCTCCCTGACCTGGTTCTACACCCGCATCCAGGAAAACATCGTGTTCGACTTCTCCGGCGGCATCAACCCCGCCACCGACCCCTTCGGGCGGTTCGGCGGCTACCGGAACAGCCAGGGGGGACTGGCCCGCGGCCTCGAAGTCACCACGACCGTCCGTCCTTCCAGATCGCTGGATCTGCGATTTTCCTACACCTACACCAACGCGGACGAGCGGGTGCCGCGGATCGGCAACGTTCTGAAATCCTATGTGATTCCCGACCACCAGTGGTCCCTGCTGGCAACCCAGTGGCTGGGAAGGAATCTGTTCGTCAACCTGGACTGGGTAACCTCCAGCAGCACCCTGGCGCCGATCTACGACCCCAGCATCTTCAGCAGCCGGGTGTTTAGGTTCGACCCCATCACCAAGCTCGACCTGGGGGCGAGCTACAGGCTTCCTCTCTCCGAATTCCGCAGTCTCCGCTTCTTCGGCCGGGTCGACAACCTGCTGGACAGGCAATACTATGAGAACGGTTTTCTGAACCCCGGGGCCACGGGCACAGCCGGTTTGGAGTTCTCCTTTTAATGAGGTCTTGCCCCAAATCGACAAACGGGGGATAGAGGGATCCCGTCCTTGATCTCCCTGGCGATGAGTTTCAACATGCAACCGATCACTCTCGCCCAAGCCATTGCCCGGGTTGCTCCCGCGGACGCCGAGGCCCGGGGCCGCGCCGAGGCCAGACAGCTCCGTCTCACCAAGCCTCCAGGCAGCCTGGGCCGCCTCGAGCAGGTGTCGGTTCAACTGGCCGGGATCTTCGGCACCGAGATTCCTCGGATCCGAGACAAGGCCGTCATCGTGGCGGCAGCCGACCACGGCGTGGTCGCCCAGGGGATCACGGGCTATCCCCAGGCGGTCACCGGGCAGATGGTGCAAAACTTCCTGGAGGGGGGTGCGGCGGTCAGCGCCCTTTCAGGGCTGCTGGGCGTTCGACAGATCATCGTGGACGCGGGGGTGGCGAGCGAAATCCCGCACCACCCGGACCTCCGTCGCGTAAGTGCGGGTCGCGGCACGGGTGATATCACCCTGGGACCCGCCATGTCGGCCCGCCAGGCGGAGCAGTGCCTCGCGGCAGGCGTGAATCTCGCCGTCGAGGTCGCCCGCTCGGGAGCCGACCTGATCGCCACGGGTGACATGGGCATCGGCAACACTACTGCCGCCAGCGCCATTGCGGCCACCGTCACCGGCAAATCCGCGCGTGAAACCACCGGCAGGGGCACGGGACGCACGCCCGAGGAGCTGGAGCACAAGGTGGAGGTGGTGCAAAGGGCGCTTTCTGTGAACCGGCCGATCCCTGAAGACCCCCTCGATGTGCTGGCCAAGGTGGGAGGTTTCGAGTTCGGTGTGCTGGCTGGTGTGGTTCTGGGTGGGGCCGCGATGCGGCGAGGGGTGGTTCTGGACGGCTTCATCTCGGGAGCGGCAGCGCTTCTGGCCCTCGTGCTGTGCCCGGCTACTCGAGATTACATGATTGCCTCACACCGGTCGGATGAGCGGGGCCACCCTGTGGTCCTGACTCACCTGGGGCTGTCCCCGCTGCTGGACCTGGGGATGCGGCTGGGCGAGGGAAGCGGCGCCGTGCTGGCCATGCCCGTCATTGAAGCCGCCTCGGCCTGCCTTTGCGAGATGGCCACCTTTGATGAGGCGGGGGTGTCGGACCGCGACAAGAATGAGGCGCCCGCGGAGAGCCCATCCCGATGAAGGGCTTGCGTTCCGCCATTGCTTTTCTGACGATTCTCCCCCTGGGACCAAGGAACGCGGCCGAGGATTTCCCTGCGGCTCGCATCTGGTTTCCGCTGGTCGGGCTGCTGCTCGGATCGGTGCTGGCGGGGACGGACTGGCTGCTGCAGTGGTCGTTTTCGCTTCTCTCTTCGGACTCGGCGCCGCTTGACCGCCAGTTTCCTCCTCTGCTGGCCGGCGCTCTGCTGATTGGCGGTCTCGCCCTGCTGACCCGAGCCCTGCATCTGGACGGCTTCATGGACACCTGCGACGCACTGCTGGGTGGCTTTGAGCGCCAACGGCGGCTGGAGATACTCAGAGACACCCACGTGGGCGCCTTTGCGGTGGTGGGACTCGCCAGTCTGCTGCTCCTCAAGCTCACCGCCTTGGCTACCCTGCCCCAGATGAACCGGCAGGCGGTCCTGCTACTCTTTCCCTGCCTGTCGCGCTGGGGGATGCTGTTGGCGATGGAGCTGTTTCCCTACGTCAGGCGGGAGGGCCTGGGCACGGTGTTCTTCCGGGAAAGGGGCCGTTGGCCCCTGTTCGGTGGTCTCTGCCTGGCGCTGTCGGCTGCCGTTGGGCTGGCCGGCACCACCGGAGTTCTCCTTTTCGCCTTGGCCAGCGCCGTCTCCTGGGCGGTCGGATACTGGGCGGCACGGGCGCTGGGTGGCCTTACCGGAGACATCTACGGAGCCGTCAACGAGACTGTCGAAGCATCCGTACTGGTTCTGGCCGCGGTCATCGCGGCAGCCTCGCCCCTTGCCTTGCAGTCACCGCTGGCGGGATACCTGGATTAGCAAGGAATGGAGGGGCAGGTGGAGGTGGGCGAGTGGTCTCTGGAGGTCGGCGTGCTGCTGGGAGCCCTGGTTTGGGATCTGGCCTTCCGCGAGCCGCCCAAGGCGCTCCATCCCGTGGTGTGGATGGGGACCCTGGCCTCATGGATTGAGAAGAAAGCGCTGACGGGTGAGCGGCCCCTGACGGCGTTCCTGACGGGTCTGGGCCTGGCCGTACTGGCGCCTCTCGGCTTCGCCGGGTTGGCCTGGCTGGCTACTGCGGGTCTCAGGGATCTGGGCTCCCTTCCCTACCTGGCCGGTGGCGCGTTCCTGCTGAAGACAACCTTCACGGTCAAGGGTCTTGCAAGGGCCGCCGGAAACACCCGGCAGGCCTTGGAATCCGGCAGGATCGCCGAAGCCCGTCGCCGCCTGAGAAGCCTGGTCAGTCGAGACGCCAGGACGCTGACAAGTGCCCAGGTGAGCATGGCGGCCATCGAGTCCGTTGCCGAAAATACGACCGACAGTTGCATCGGACCCTGGCTGGCTTTCGCCCTGTTCGGAGTGCCGGGCGCAGTGGCCTACCGTGCTCTGAACACCCTGGACAGCGTGATCGGCTACCACGGCAGGCATGAGTACCTGGGCAAGGCATCGGCCAGGCTGGACGACTTGGCCAACCTGATCCCGGCGCGTCTCAGCGCAGTCCTGATGCTGGGCGCCGGCGTCCTGTTGGGACTGCCGGCAGGCCGGGGGTGGAGCATGGTCCGAAGAGATCGTCGACTCACCGAGAGCCCCAACGCCGGCTGGACCATCAGCGCCATGTCGGGGCTGCTGGGCGTCGCCCTGGCGAAATCCGGCCATTACCGCATCGGCGACGGCCTGACCGATCCCGATTCCTCCGACATCCGGGTCTCGCTACGTGTCCTGTTCGTGTCGGCCGGCATCGCTCTGCCGGTCGTGACGGGTTTTTTGGCGTTGCCGGCTCTTTGGTGACAATGAGGGAAGCCCCGGGGAGCCGCGCTGCCGCCCAATTCGACGGCCCATTGGCTGAAGGACTCATGCAAGCCCACTTTGAGGAAACTCACGCGGGCCCCACCCACGGCGGCCTGAACGCCCGCGAGCTGGAGTTGCTGGGCTTGTGCCCGGAAGAGGTGCTGGACTTCAGTGCCAGCATCAATCCCCTGGGAGCTGCCCCCGAGGTAAAGGAGTCCCTGAGTAGCCTGCCGCCGGATACCTACCCCGATCGAAGTTGCCTGAATCTCCGACGGGCGCTGGCATCGCATCTGGATCTCCAGCCGGGCTCCATTCTGGTCGGCAACGGCTCAACGGAACTGATCCACCTGGTTGCCCGGGCCTTCCTGAGTCCTGGCGACACCGCGGTCATCTTTACCCCGACCTTTGGGGAATACGCTGCCGCCTGCCGTCTGGAAGGCGTCTCTCCCGTGTCCATTCCGTCAAACCGCGAGACAGAATTCCGGTGGAATCTGCCCGATGCCTTGCACCGTATCTCCGGCCTCAAGCCTTCCCTGGTCTTCGTCTGCAACCCCAACAACCCGACCGGCACATACCTGGGAGAAGGAGAGGTGCGACAGATTGCCGACACTCTGGGGGACCGCGGCCTGTTGGTTCTGGACGAGGCCTATCGGGCTTTCGTCGAGGAACCCTGGAGGTCGCAACCATTGCTGCGCATGGAAAACGTGGCGCTGCTCCGATCCATGACCAAGGACTACGGACTTGCCGGGCTGCGGCTCGGCTATATGCTGGCCCCGGAGGTGATTGTCGCTCGCGTGGGCAAATTCCAGTACAGTTGGAGTGTCAATGCCGCGGCCCAGGCCGCCGGAATTGCCGCTCTCGACCGCCCACGGCACGTCGAAACGGGCTTGTGCATGGTGCGGGCCGGGAAGGAATTCCTCACAAGCACCCTCAGCCAGATAGGCCTGGAATACCTGCCGTCGGCCGCAAACTTTCTGCTGATCCGGGTGGGCCAGGCCTCCCGCTGGCGCTTGAAACTCCTGAAGCAATACAAGGTCTGCGTGCGAGACTGCAGCTCCTTCGGATTGCCGGAGCACATCAGAGTGGCCGTACGAAACACCGAGGACAACCGACGGCTGGTTCAGGCCCTGAAGGCGGCCGCAGCCGTCTCAGACAACCATGAGTAGATGCTTTCTGGTCAGACACGGAACAACGGAATGGAATGCTCGGGGTCGAATCCAGGGGCAGTCGGACCCGTCCCTGAACGAAGCCGGCAAACGTCAGGCCCGACGTCTTGGCGTGCGCCTGGCATCGGTCCCCTTCGCAGAGGCTCGCTGCAGTGATCTGCGCCGCTGCTCGGAAACGGCGGCGGGCATCCTGCCGGGAAGGAACGACGTCCGGCTGCAAGAGATGCCGGAACTGCGGGAGAAGAACTTCGGAGCCTGGGAGGGACTCACCTTCCGCCAGGTGGAGGCCCGTTTCCCCGACCTCTACCGCACCTGGACAATGGCCGGTGACCCTTCCTTCGCGCCTCCCGGTGGAGAAAGCGATCTTCAGCTCTACTCACGCGCCGATACCGTCGTCGACCGGCTGCGGGAGACCCGCACCGACAGCGGCGGCAACCTCCTGGTGGTCACTCACGGCGGCATGCTGCGCGCCCTGATTGCCCGCCTGCTGGGTCTGTCGGCTCAAAAGATGTGGAAGTTCCGCTTTGCCAATGCCGGGCTTTCCGTGGTCAGTGTCTTCGACGACGGCAGCGCCGTGGTGGATCTGCTCAACGACACCAGCCACCTGGGAGAGGACTTCGGAGAGTGACGGGACAGTGGAGAGGGCGGACTCGACAGGCTGGCCCGGATCGTCTCCCAAGGGATGAGAGCGCACTATGGGCAAAGTTCTGATGGTGCAGGGCACCGGCTCTCACGCGGGCAAGTCCCTGCTGGTCATGGCCCTGTGCCGCATTTTCTCCAGGGAGGGCCTTCGGGTAGCTCCCTTCAAGGCGCAGAACATGTCCCTCAACTCCTTCGTGACCCCGGACGGCTGCGAGTTCAGCCGCGCACAGGCGGTGCAGGCCGATGCCGCCCGGGTGATCCCACGCGTCGAGATGAACCCCATCCTGCTGAAACCTCAGGACCGGTGCCGCTCCCAGGTGGTAGCCATGGGAAAGCCCCTGGGCGTGGCCTCTGCCACAGAATACCGGGACCTGACGCCGCAACTGTGGCCGCTGGTCGCTCGATCGCTCGACACCCTGGGAGAGAGCAACGACATCGTCGTCATCGAGGGTGCCGGCAGTCCCGCCGAAATCAACCTGAGGGAACAGGAGATCGTCAACATGCGGGTAGCGCGTTACGCCGAGGCGCCGGTGATCCTGGTGGGAGACATTGACCGGGGCGGCGTCTTCGCTTCCCTGTTCGGCACGGTGGCGCTGCTGGAGCCGGAGGAACGGGCTCTGATCCGGGCCTTCGTCATCAACAAGTTCAGCGGAGATCCCTCCCTGCTGGACTCGGGACTGGAAAGCCTGAAGCAGCGCACCGGAATTTCCACCGCCGGCGTCCTGCCCTTTTTCACCGACGTCATCCTGCCTGAAGAGGATTCCGTGGGATTGGAGAATCCGGAAGGGGCCCGGCCTGAATCGGAGGCGCCCCTGGATATCGCGGTCATCCGGCTGCCCCGCATCGCCAACTTCGACGACTTCGACCCGCTGCGCCGAGAGCCCGGCGTTTGCCTTCGATACGTCGATAGTCCCGGCCGGATGGGTTGCCCCGACCTGATCGTCATTCCCGGGTCCAAGGCCACCGTTGCCGACCTGAAGTGGATGCGGCAACGGGGACTGGACCGATCGGTGTCGGCACATCGCAGGGCCGGAAGGCCGGTCGTAGGCCTTTGCGGAGGCTACCAGATGCTGGGGCTTGGCATCCTCGATCCGGAGAGGGTGGAATCGGACTCTCCTCAAACGGACGGTTTGGGCTTGCTGCCGGTCAAAACGGTATTCGAGCCAAACAAGGCGACCTGCCAGATCGAGGCCGAGATAGTATCGGGGCGCGGACTGATGACCGGCAGCCAGGGAAGTCCAATTTCAGGCTATGAGATCCACATGGGGCGGACCCGCGGCGCCGGATCCGGTCCGTTCCGGATTCGGAAGCGCTCCGGCAGGCCGTCCGACGATCCCGATGGCGCTCTGGATTCGGAGGGTCTGACCCTGGGCACCTACATCCACGGCCTGTTCCACAACCACGATTTTCGTCGCAACCTGCTGCTGTATCTGGCCGGCGCAAAAAACGTGTCCCTCCCCGCAGGGGCGGTTCTGGACATGGAGAGGGAATATGACCGGCTGGCCGACCTGGTCAGTCGGCACCTGGACATGGACTCGGTCTATCGGATTGCGGGATTGCATCCTTGAAGAAAGAACTCGTTTTCATCCTTGGAGGCGCGCGCTCGGGCAAGAGCGCCTTTGCCGAAAGACTGGCTCGCCGGGGCGGCCGGGTGCTGTTCGTGGCAACGGCGGAGGCTCGCGACCAGGACATGAGACGGAGAATCGCCGCCCATCGCGAGCGACGACCGGCGGGCTGGGACACGCTGGAGGAGCCCCGCGACCTGGTAGCCGCGCTTCGCCCCCTTCTGGACCGCTACGACACCTTCCTGCTGGACTGCCTCACCCTCTGGGTCAGCAACCTGCTGCTCGAGCGGCAGGATCATGTGGGCGCGGAAAGTCGCATTCAGGATTCCGCTCGGGAATTGATGGATCTCGTCGAAGAGACCCATGCAACCTGGATACTGGTCAGCAACGAGGTCGGAGAAGGCATCGTGCCCTCTTCGACTCTGGGCCGCGCTTACAGGGACGCCCTGGGACGGGTGAACCAGGTGGCAGCCTCCCGCGCGGACAGGGTCTACCTCATGACGGCCGGCCTGGCCCTGGAACTGAAGTCCCTGGGCGCCCGGCCTCTCGCCCAATTGGACCCTGACCCTCCCGGCCCTTGATGCCAAAGCCGCCGGCCACCCAAGGACTCCTGGGAGTACACCCACCGGAATTTCTAAACGGTCCTCGGAATCGTTATGGCCGGTGATTTGCCAACCGTAGCGTCATTTGCCGCAACCCCGGTCCCCTGCTAAACTGATGTTGTAGAGGACAGGGGGGGAACGGGTGGTCTGGTGAACAGGTTTGGTCTGATTTGCTTTTACGCCTTTCTCCTGCTGGCCGTCAACGGGGCCTACCTGTGGCCCCATGCCGAGCCCAACCTTTTCTACATCTCCAACCTGACTTTGCATCTGGGCCTGGGCCTGGTCCTGACCGCAATCGCACTGGGGTACCTGCTGACCCGCTTCAGAAGGATGATCCCGGTGGTCCGCTGGGCACTGGTCTGTTTTCTGGCCAGCTCGATTCCGGCCCTGGCGCTGCTGGTGGTGGGCAACACCCAACCCCATCGCTGGATCCTCCACGTACACATCGGCCTGGCGCTGCTGGCCTTTGTCCTGGCGGGTTTTGCCGTTCAAACCTGGTGGAGAGAGAGCTATCGAGTAGGCCTTGTGGGAATGGCGCGCCGGCGCTATGGCGTGGCCGCAGCGCTTCTGGTGCTGATTCCGGCATTCCTGGCCGGCTACGAGCGCTACTTCCCGGACGAGGCCGACCGCATCCGCAACCCGACCCGCACGCCGCTCTCCATGGAAGAGGAGGGAGACGGACCCAAGAGTCCCTTCTTCCCCTCCTCATCCACCACCACCAGCGGCGACCTGATCCCCTCCGATTTCTTCATGACTTCCCACACCTGCCAGCGGTGCCATCCCGATATCTACGAGCAGTGGTACTCCTCCATGCACCACTTCTCCTCCTTCAACAATCAGTGGTACCGCAAATCCATCGAATACATGCAGGATGTGGTCGGCACCCAGCCCTCCAAGTGGTGCGCCGGCTGCCACGACCATGCCGTGTTCTTCAACGGGAGATTCGACACCCCCATCCGGGAGCAGATCGACACCCCGGAAGCACAGGCCGGTCTGGCCTGCACGTCCTGCCACTCCATCGTCGGGATCACCAGCAGCATGGGAAACGGGGCGCTGGTCATCGAGTATCCCCCCCTGCATGACATGGCCACCAGCGACAATGCTCTCCTGCAGTGGTTCCATGATTTTCTGATCATGGCGGATCCCGGCCCTCACAAGAAGGTCTTCATGAAGCCCTTCCACAGGAAGGACACGGCCGAATTCTGCTCCAGTTGCCACAAGGTCCATCTGGATTTTCCGGTGAACCACTATCGCTGGCTGCGAGGTTTCAACGACTACGACAACTGGCAGGCCAGCGGCGTTTCCGGCCAGGGGGCCCGCTCTTTCTACTACCCGCCCCAGCCCCGCAAGTGCGTGGACTGCCACATGCCCCTGGTGGACTCCGACGACCTGGGGAACATCGACGGCAAGGTCCACTCTCACCGGTTTCCGGGCGCCAATACGGCCGTGCCCCTGGCCAACCAGGACCAGAAGCAGCTGCAGACCACCATCGACTTCCTGCAGGACAAGCAGGTCGGCATCGACATTTTCGCCATGGCCTTGGGCGATCCGGTGGAGGCGGCCGAATCTTCCGGCCGGACCGGCGCCAGCCTGCAACTCTCCAGCACCTTTGCGGTGGGCGAGGAGTCGGAATCCTTCGGCGCCCGGGGCATGGTCACCACTCCTCCACTCAAAGTGGTGGCGCCCCTCGACAAGATTGGAGCCACCGTGCGGCGCGGGGATTCGGTGCGAGTGGACGTGGTGGTGAGGACGCTGAACGTCGGCCATTTCTTCCCCGGCGGAACCGTGGACGCCTTCGACGTCTGGGTGGAGCTTCAGGCCGTTGACGACCGGGGGCAGGTGATCTTCTGGAGCGGCCGAGTGGAGGACAACGGAGAGGGCCCCGTGGAAGAGAGCGCCCACATGTACCGGGCCTACCTGCTGGACGAGCACGGCAACCTCATCAACAAGCGGAATGCCTGGGCGGCCCGCTCCACCTTGTATGTCCGCCTGATCCCCCCCGGAGCCGCCGACACGGTACGGTTCCGCCTCAAGGTGCCTGAGAATAGCGGCGACAGGATCACGCTCACGGCCAGGGTGAACTATCGCAAGTTCAGTTGGTGGAATACGCAGTGGGCCTATGCCGGCATCCGGGACCCGACCCACCTGGACTTCGGACTGGACAAGGGCTACGACGACGGGCGCTGGATCTTCCAGGGGGACTTGTCCCAGGTCTCGGGCAAGCTCAAGGAGATCCCCAGGGTGCCCATCGTGGTCATGGCCGAGGACCGGACCGAGCTGAACGTCCTGGACCGGCGCGCCGACCCGCCGGAGCTGGAGTCGGCCATGGACCGGGACGACCTGATCCGCTGGAACGACTACGGGATAGGCCTCCTGCTGCAGGGGGACCTCAAGGCCGCCGAGCAGGCCTTTCTCACCGTCACCAGGCTGGACCCCGACTTTGCCGACGGCTGGGTGAACGTGGCTCGGGCGCGGGTGCGGGAGGGCAACACCGAGGGCGCTCAGGAGGTGCTGCGAAAAGCGCTGGAGGTGGATCCGGACCTGGCCAAGAGCCATTATTTCTACGGCCTGACCTTAAAGACCCAGGGAAAGTACGACGAGGCCCTGGTCCATTTTCGGCGGGCCCTGGCTCAATATCCCCGCGATCGAGTGGTCAGAAACCAGGCCGGCCGCATTCTCTTCCTGAAGCGGCAGTATGCCGAGGCGGTCAAGGAATTCCTCCAGGTGCTGGAGGTGGACCCGGAAGACCTGCAGGCCCACTACAATCTGATGCTCTGCTATCGAGGGCTGGGCCAGAAGGAGCTGGCCGAGCGGGAGCGCCAACTCTATTTGAGATTCAAGGCTGACGAATCCTCCCAGTTCATCACCGGACCGGTGCGCCGGCTTCACCCCGAGGCCAACAACGAACGCCAACCCATCCACGAGCACGGGTCCGCCCCGCTGGAGCCGGGGCTGACCGTCGACAAGAGCTACTCCTCCAGCCAGGTCCCGGCCCCCGCGGCCAACTCCGATTCATGATCCCTTCCATGACATGCGGTAGCGCTGAAGGCGGCGGGCCAGGACGCCCCGCCCTGCTCGTCCTGTCCCTGTTGGTGCTGACCCTGCTCTGCCGGCAGGTAGGGCTGCAGGCCGGCGGCGCCTCCAAGCCCTTCCCGGTGCAGTTCATCAACGCCACCCTCGAGGCAGGGCTGGCCTTTGAGCACAACAACGGCGCCTTCGGGAAAAAGTACCTCCCTGAAACCATGGGTTCGGGAGTTGCCTTCCTGGACTACAACAACGACGACTGGCAGGACATTCTGCTGATCAACGGCAAGAACTGGCCCGGGAGCCAAGGCCGCCGTTCCACCATGGCCCTCTACCTCAACAACAAGGACGGGACCTTCAGCGACATGACCCGCAAGGCCGGGCTCGATCTTGAGATCTACGGAATGGGCTGCGCTGCCGGCGACTACGACAACGACGGCTGGGTGGATCTGTACGTGAGCGCCCTGGGCCCCGATAGACTCTTTCGCAATCAAAGAGACGGCACCTTCCGGGATGTCACCCGCGAGGCCGGATTGGGGAATCCCGAGTTCGCCACCAGCGTGGCCTGGTTGGACTATGACCGGGACGGCAACCTGGACCTGCTCGTCACCAACTACGTGGAGTGGTCCATCGAAACCGACATCCGCTGCAGCCTGGACGGCGTCAACAAGTCCTACTGCACCCCCGAGTCCTATCCCGGTGTTTCCTCCCGGCTCTACCGGAACCGGGGCGACAGCACCTTTACCGACGTCACCCGCAAGGCCGGACTGCTGGACTCCACCAGCAAGGCACTGGGCGTGGCGGTCTTCGACGCCGACGACAACGGCTGGCCGGACCT
Source organism: Acidobacteriota bacterium (assembly GCA_028875575.1). Lineage (NCBI taxonomy): Bacteria > Pseudomonadati > Acidobacteriota > Acidobacteriota bacterium. Next base: position 8,345 of record JAPPDF010000058.1, on the reverse strand, counting down.
GTTGCTGGCCAACGATACTCAACCCAACAAGCTCTACATCAACCGGAAAGACGGCACCTTCAGGGACGAGGGAATCTCGGCCGGCGTGGCCTTCAGCGAGGACGGGACCGTTCGGGGGGCCATGGGGGTGGACGCGGCCGACTACGACGGATCGGGACTGCCCAGTCTGGTTATCGGCAACTTTTCCAACGAGATGCTGAATCTCTACCACAACGAAGGCCAGGGGCTGTTCGTGGACGACGCTCCCACCTCCGAGGTGGGGCAGTCAAGCCTGCTGACGCTGGCCTTTGCCTGTTTCTTCTTTGACTTCGACCTGGACGGCAAGCTGGACATTTTCGTCGCCAACGGCCATGTGGAGAACGACATCAACAAGGTTCAGCGGCGGGTAAAATACCCCCAGCCGCCCCACCTGTTCCACAATCAGGGCAAGGGATTCGTCGAGGTTGCTCATCGGGTGGGATCTGACTTCGTGCAGCCCCGAGTAGGGCGCGGCGGCGCTTACGGGGATTATGACAACGATGGCGACCTGGACCTGTTGATGACCACCAACGGCGGCCCGGCAGTGCTCTGGAAAAACGAGAGTGACAACCCCAACCGCTACTTGCGGGTCAAGACGGTGGGAACCTCCAGCAACCGGGACGGCATCGGGGCCAAGGTGACCGTCCAGCTTGCCAACGGCCGACTGTGGCGTCGGGTCAAGAGCGGCAGCAGCTATTGCTCCCAGAGCGAACTCCCGGTGACCTTCGGCCTGGGCCGTTCGGACAAGATTCTCTCACTCGAGGTTCTCTGGCCCAGCGGGTCGGTGGACAAGCTGACCAATCTCGCCCCCAATCAGCGAATCGTGATTCGGGAAGGCAAGGGACTGGTCGAGAAATAAGTCCTGCCCCGCCCTGCTGTGCGGATCATTCGAGAATAAACAGCCGATGGTTATCGGAGGCGTTTGCACCATTTGGCGGCGGGACCATTGCCGGGAATGGCCACAAAAGGCACAAAAACACAAAAAGAGCCGAACGGTGTGGAACGACCAAGGCCTGCGGGCTTTGTGTGATATCAAAAAATTCGTTTTGTGACTTTTGTGCTTTTTGTGGTGAGCCCGCATTGCTCACCAGGTCGCACCCGATATTGAAAAAGGCAGAACAACACGTGTGTCGGCAAAATGACCTGCCCCGCTACGAATTTTGCAAAAAACTCATCGTTCTGGAAGACAAACCACGAATGAACACAAATAGACACGAAGCCCGACGGACCTCCTTCAACCACAACCGGCGCCTCGACCTGCTCCTGGTGGTCGTCCTGGCCCTGGGACCGATTGGCTGCCAATCTGTAGGGCCTGCCGGTTCCCTCCGAGCCGCCGACGCGGAATCGGCTGAGGAATCCACTTCGGCCGAAGCCCGCCTGATCTACCACAACAATATCGGCATCGCGCTGCTGGAGCAGTTCCATCACGAAAAGGCCCTGGAGGAATTCGCCCGCTGCCGGACCATCCGCCAGGACTTCCTGCCCGCCATCGTCAACAGCGGGCTGGCGCACTTCTACCTCCAGCAACTGGAGGAGTCGGAAAAGCTCTTGAAGCAGGCTTTGAGCCTGAATGACGGCCAGCCGACCGCCCTGTTTGCCATGGGCCTCATCCACAAGAACCAGGACCGGTTGGAGCTTGCTCTGGAATCCTTCCGAAAAATTCTACTCCAGGATCCGCTAGACCCGCCCACGCTCTATCAGGTCGGCCAGATACTCCTGAAACGCGAGGAGTACGACCAGGCGGAAAAAGTGCTGAGGCAGGTGGTTCAGCTCTCCCCCTACGACACAGCCGCCCACTACAGCCTGGCCATGAGCCTGCTGCGCGGCGGCAATCGGGACGAGGGACAGAAGGTGATGCAAAGGTTCCTGGGGCTGCGCGAAAGCGGCGGCATGAGCTCCACCGGCACTCAATATGGAGAGCAGGGCAAGTACATGCTGGCCACCGGCGAGTACTCCGAAATCAAGGACCTGCTCCCGCAGCCGCCCTCTGCCGACGCTGAGACGCCCGTCCGATTCTCCGAGGTCGGCCGGGAAGCAGGCCTGACCCTTCAGCAATCTGCCGGCAGGCAAACGGGACGCTCCGACTCAACCCCTCCGGTGAAAGTCGATCCGGCCGATCCGGTTCGCCAGAGGGCCGCCCGCATGGGTTCGGGAGCCGCCTTCGGGGACTACGACGCGGACGGAGACCTGGACCTCTATCTGGCCCGCTGCGGCCCGGACGCAGCCCGATCGGGCGGGTTGCTCTATCGCAACGACGGCCTGGGGCGTTTCGAGGAGGTGAGTCGGCAGGCCGGTATCGACCATCGGGACTGCGGCATGGGCGCCTACTGGGGCGACCTGGACAACGACGGCCACACCGACCTGTTTCTGACCAATTACGGAGCCAACCGACTCTATCGCAATCTCGGGGACGGAACCTTCACGGACGGGACGGCGGCAGCCGGCGTCGCCGGGGGCAACCACTGGCATCTGGCGGCCGCCCTGGCCGACTACGACCATGACGGAGATCTGGATATCTACGTGGGTCGATTCCAGGACGCAGGTTCGTCTGCCGGTCGGAAATCCGGGGACTCTCCGGACAACGCCGCGGCAGGTGGAACCCACCTCTTTCGCAACAACGGCGAGGGAGTATTTACCGACCTGGCCGAGTCGGCCCGGGTGCTTGCGCCCGGGGACCGGCTGTTTTCGGTGGTATTCACCGACTTCGACAACCGGCGGGACGTGGACTTCTGGACTGTAGCGGTTGGCGGGCCCAATCGGCTCTACAGCAACCAGAGGGTGGGCACCTTCCTGGACCTGGGCAAACCCTTGGACCACCTGTCCTCGCTGCCGGCCCACAGCGTCTCCACGGCCGACCTGGACAAGGACGGGCGCATGGATTTCCTGTTGGGTCCCGTGAGTGGTCCGCTCACCTGGGTACGCAACCTGGGGAGGCAGGAATTTCGGGCCGATGAGCTGGCTTTCCCCGGCATCTCCGCCAGGAACCGGAGCTGGACCAGCCATGCCTTCGACTATGACAACGACGGCGACCTGGATGTGCTGGAGGTCCGGGGCCCGGCTCCCGGCGCCTCTCCCAAGGGTTCCGGCCTGGAGCTGTATCGGAACCGGGGAGAGGGCAGTTTCGAGGTCGCTACAGCGGAGTCGGGTCTGGACCGATTTCGGGACCGGGCCTTCCGCAGCGCGACCCTGGGCGACTACGACAACGACGGGGACACCGATCTCCTGTTGACGGTCAACGGCGGCCGCCCGCTGCTGTTACGCAACCAGGGTGGGAACCGGAATCGGTGGGTGAAGATCCGCCTGAAGGGCACCAACAGCAACAAGTCGGGCATTGGAACCAAAGTGGAGGTCAAGTCGGGCACCCTTTGGCAGAAGGTGGAGATCAACGGAGGCAGCGGCTATCTTTCCCAGAGCCCCCCGGAAGTTCTCTTCGGCCTGGGACAGCGCAACTCGGTGGACGCCTTGCGGCTGCTCTGGCCGGGAGGGGTGCTGCAGTCGGAGACGGATCTGCCAGTCAACCGAGTCCGCCTGGTGAACGAGCTGGACCGCAAGGGAACCTCCTGCCCACTGCTCTACACCTGGAACGGCCGCCGCTACCAGTTCGTCACCGACTTCCTGGGTGGTTGCGCCATCGGCTACCTGCTGAGCCCGGGGCGCTACAACACGCCCGACACCGACGAATACATCAGAATCGATTCCTCCCAGCTCAAGGCCCGCGACGGCCGCTACTCGCTGCGAATCAACAACCAGTTGGAGGAAGTGCTCTACATCGACCAGGCCGAACTGCTGGTGCTGGACCACCCCGAGGAGCTGCAGCTCTACCCCAACGAACGGCTCATGCCGGGACCGCCCTACCCCCAATTCAGGATTTATGCGGCCCGGGGAGCCCGGCCGCCCGTCTCCGCCCGGGATCACCAGGGCCGCGACGTCCTCCCACTGATCAGTCGGGTGGACCGAAGATACCCCGACCGGTTTCGCCTCCTGCCCTTCAAGGGATATGCGGAAGAGCACTCCCTCGTCCTGGACCTGGGAGACCTTTCCGATCGGACTCCGGTGACGCTGCTGATGACCGCCTGGATCGACTATGCCGACTCCACCGCCAACTATCAGGCCTCCCAGTCCCAGGCCAGGCTGGTGCCACCCTACCTGCAGGTCAAGGACCAAAAGGGAGACTGGCGGACGGTCATCCCTCAAATGGGGTTCCCGGCCGGTCTGCCCAAGACCATGGTGGTGGATTTGAGCGGCAAGTTTCTCACCGACGACTACCGGGTCCGAATCGTCACCAGCATGCGAATCTACTGGGACCAGATCCTGGTCAACACCTACCCGGAACCGCCGACCCTGCGCCAGCACCGGCTGTCCCCTCAGTCAGCCGACCTCCGTTTTCGCGGATTTCCCCGGGAGTACAGTCCCGACGGCCGCCGCCCCCTGATATACGACTACGGATGGATCCACCCCACGGCGCCCTGGAAGAGCCACATGGGAAACTACACCCGGTTCGGCCCGGTGACGGAGCTGCTCCACGACCGGGACGACCGCTACGTCATCATGAGAAACGGAGATGAAATTCACCTGGACTACGACGCCACCGGCCTGCCTGAACTCCCGCAGGATTGGCAGCGGACCTTCCTGCTCTATGCCGACGGCTTCGGCAAGGACATGGATCCCCACTCGGCCGCCCCCGAATTCGTAACACCGCTTCCCTTTCACGGGATGACGAAGTATCCCTACGGCAAGGCCGAGGGTTATCCCGACACGCCCAGCCACCGCCGCTATCTTCGGGAGTACAACACCCGGCGCGTCTCCTCACCCTATCCTGACCTCCGGCCGGTGCAGCTCTCCCGGGCCGAGTGATCGCGGTCCCCCCGGTTGTCCTGGCCTGTCTTTCAACCTATACTCAACCTGTGCTGCAGATGGCGGTAACCCCCGAAAAACCGGTGTCCTAACCATGGCTAACTCATTCCATTGGTCCCGAGGCCTGGCCGGAGTTCTCCTGCTGGCGGCACTGCTGGCGCAGGCCGCCCAACGCCCGGATGGGGAAACGAACCGGGCAGGCCCGGAAGGAGTCCCCCTCCAGTCCGACAATCAGGCCAAGCTGCCGAAAAAGGAGTTCACCTTTGCCCGCCTGGTGTTCCGCGGGGGGTCGGGATGGCGCTTCGGGGCCTGGGCGACCGATGCGCCCAAGGCGGACGTCACCTTCATTGCGGGCATCCGGAGACTGACCAACCTGGATGTCCGCCAATCTCAATTCTACGTTCCCATCACCTCACCGGAATTGTTTCACTACCCCTTCCTGTACGCCGTCGAAGTCGGCTATCTGGAGCTTTCGGAACAAGAGGCGGAGATTCTTCGAGAGTACTTCAGGCGGGGCGGCTTCATGGTGGTGGACGACTTCCACGGCACCCTGGAATGGTCCAACTTCCAAAGTCAAATGCACAAGGTCTTTCCCGGGGGCAGGATCGAGGATCTGCCGACCTCTCACCCCATGTTCCACTGTTTCTTCGACATCGACGAGATCTTTCAAATCCCTGGTGTCATCATGTTCTACAGCGGCACCACCTATGAGAAGGACGGCTACAACCCCCATTTCCGCGGTGTCTTCGATGGGGACGGACAGCTCAAGGTCATGGTCAACTTCAACTCGGACCTGGGAGATGCCTGGGAGTGGGCCGACGTTCCCTTCTATCCCGAGAAGTACTCTTCGGCCGCCTACCGGCTCGGCATCAACTACATCATTTACTCGATGACCCATTAGCCGGGTTTCTTACCAGGCGTTCGGGCCAACCCGATGCCGTCACGGAGTCATTGGCGCCACCTCAATGGACAGGTTGTTCGAGTCTCTCTTCAAGTACCGGTTCTTCCTTTTCCGTGAAGGCGATCTCACCTTCGACAGCCCTGTTTCCGCCTGGTGGCTCCTGCCGGCAGTGGCGCTGGCGGGCGGCGCGGCCTTCTGGGCTTACCGTCGCCGGTCGTCCGGGAGCCAGGCCCGGTGGAGGCCGGAACTGCTGATCGTCCTGAGGGCGCTCACGTTGATCCTGCTGCTGGTGTTACTGTTTCGCCCCTCCCTCCGGGTCTCCACCCATCTTCCCAGAAAAAGTAGAATCGCCCTTCTCATCGACGGCTCCCAGAGCATGACGCTCGCCCACGACTCGGGTCGGAGCCGCTGGGAGGCAGCGCTCGGGTGGCTCGATCCAGGAGCGGGAAGTGTCCTGGCCGATCTGGAAGAACGCTTCCAGCTCCAGATACTCCGTTTTGACCGCGATATCCGGGAAATCCAGCCGGGCTCCAATCTTCCTCCCACCGGGAGCGGCACCAGTCTCGAGGCCGCTCTATCCGCCGTGAGAAATCACCGGGGAGAGGGCCAACCCCTGGCCGGTGTGGTCCTCCTCAGCGACGGCGCCGACAATCTTTCCAGGAAACTGCCGCAGGTCCTGGAAAACTTCCGGCGGGAACGGATTCCCGTCCATACGGTGGCGGTCGGCCGGGAGAGCCTCGGCAAGGACATCCAGGTGTCGCAAGTCACCTTTGCCCCGCGAATCCTTCCGGGATCCTCCACCCGAGGGGTGGTATCCCTGACCAGTGTCGGGTATCCCGGCCGGATAGTCTCGGTGGAGGTCCGGGAGTCGGGAACGCTCGTCGCCTCCCAACCGGTTACCCTGAACGGGTCCGATACCAGCCAGCTCGTCGAGCTGAGCCTGAAGCCGGAAGGGACGGGTCTGAAGCACTACACGGTCTCGGTGGCGCCCCAACCCGGTGAAGCCATCCAGCGCAACAACCGCCGGCACCTGTTGCTCCACGTGGAGGACTCCCGCCCCAAGATCCTTTATCTGGAAGGAACGCCGCGCTGGGAATTCAAGTTCATCCGACGAGCTCTCCAAAAAGACCGCAACCTCCAACTGGTGACCCTCCTCCGAACCTCTGACAACAAGTTCTACCACCAGGGACTTGAAGGTGAGGACACGTTGGCTGCAGGATTTCCCCAGACCCCGGACCAACTCTATCCCTACAAGGGGCTGATCCTGGGCAGCATCGAATCCGGCTTCTTCACCCCGTCCCAACAGAAGACGATCGTGGATTTCGTGGGTGAGCGCGGTGGTGGATTCATGATGTTGGGAGGGCGCAGCTCCTTCGACGCCGGAGGATATGCCGGCACCGACATCGCCAACATGTTGCCGGTGCATCTCGGAGACCGGGACGCGGAAAGCTCCTACGTCACCGATGGGTTGAACTTCGATCCGACGGCCTATGGTAGACAACATCCTGTCCTTCAACTGGTTTCCGACCCTGCAGCCAACCTCCGGCGATGGCGAAACCTGCCGCCGATCTCCGCCTACAACCGGATCTCGCGCGCCAAGCCGGGAGCAGCGGTGCTGGCCCGCGGCGGACGCGGAGGACGCCGGGCCATCCTGCTGGCCGCCCATCGCTTCGGTAGCGGGAGGGCCATCGCCTTCATGCCGGCGACCTCATGGCACTGGCAGATGGGACTGCCGCACACCGATCGGACCCACACCACCTTCTGGCGTCAACTCCTGCGATGGCTGGTGGCCTCATCCTCCGATCCCCTCCAGGTGACATTCGATCGGAACATCTATCAGGATGAGGATGCGGTTGGGATCCAGGTTGCGGTCAAGGATGCTTTCTTCAACCCGGCCGGTGATCGGGACGTGGTAGCCACCATCGCTTCGCCCGGAGCCGCGACCGACCGGCTGGCCCTGCGCCGGAACGGCATCGACTACGCAGGTCGGTTTCAACCCAGCGAAAGTGGCATCCACCAAGTCAGTGTCAAGGCATCCCGAGACGGGCTGAGGTCGGAATCGGCCGAGGCCTTCTTTCTGGTCACCCGGACTCATCGCGAGTTCTTCGACGCCGAGGCCAACCCCCGCTTTCTCCGGCGGATCGCTCGGGAAACCGGCGGGCGCCACTACGCCTTGGGGGACGCCGCTGGACTACCGGAGGAAATCACCTATGCAGACAGCCCCAACACGGTGCTCCAGGTGCTGCCACTGTGGGACATGCCCTTTATTTTCATACTGTTGGGAGCTCTACTGTGTTCGGAGTGGTTTCTCCGCAAACGATGGGGATGGGTTTGAGCGGTCCGGAGCCGAGCCTTGCCCCCCACCGCATCAGCCCTCGCCATCCGGCTCGGCTTCTGCGACTCCCCCTCAAGGGGGGAGTGCTTGAGGCCAGCACAAGGCTGCCAGTAGAACTCTATCACTCCCCCCTGGAGGGGGAGTCGGTGAGACGGTACAGACCGCATTCATCCTTTACATCATAAACCGCAAACATGGTTTACACGCTGATAGGGTATCGATCGAGGAGGATAGAGC
>JAPPDF010000057.1 GCA_028875575.1 Acidobacteriota bacterium | reverse complement strand
GGGAACCTCCATCGGCCCTCCGGGTTCGGGCGGAACGGCACCGTCTTCGTCGTCGCTCCTCCTCGCAATGAACGGCATTGGCTCGTCTTCGCTCCTGGAATCCGGCGCCATTGCGCTCCGAAAGATGGCAACCCTATTTCTGAGACAGAACACTAGAATACCGGTTCGCCAGCAAACTCTCAACCAACAACACCAGACAGGCGATCAGTACCAGGTACCACCAGAGGTGCTGCCGGTTTTCCAGGACATGGCGCCGGTCGACGGAGGTTGGCTGTCGCGGAGCCGCTCCTTCCTGGCTGGCTATCCGCGGCAATTGCGCCAGGAGTTGCTCCGGGTTCGGGGCTCGCAAATCCGATTCCCGAGGGTCCAGATTGGCAGCCAGCAGGTTCTCCGTCTCCTGCACCCGGAATCGGTAAAAGCCCGGTTCGGTCAGTTTCAGTGCGGACCGGTTTTCACCGAACGGATCCTCCAGGGGGATTTCCCGGCCGGAGGGCTCAACCACAGTCCAGGTATGTGCGAATGAGCGGCCGGAGGTCGAGAGCGTCGCCAGCGCCTTGGCCCATTGGGGAGCCAGGGATTGGAGCGCGACTCTGTCTCCGACCCTGTAGGCTTGCGGGGAGGGCCGGAAGCGGGCAGCGTATCTGACCATTTCCTGGCAGAAGGGCAGGAAAACCGACTTCAATGGGAGTTGGTTCCAGTTTCGATCCAGGGATGAAGTGAACAGCAGCACCCGACCCTTGCCGGACTGCCGCTCCATCAGCAACGGACTCCCATCCTGGAGGGCGGCCAGCACCTGGCTGTCTGCCAGGGGCTCCGCCAGGAAGAAGTCGGTGTAGGCGGTGGCCATGAAATAGGAATGATGGACTTCTTCGAAATGGTTGAAGATCGGATGGCGCTTCTGCAGGAGCCCGATGCGCTGGTCTTTGCCTCGGCCGGCGGCTCGGTACCGCTTCAGCAGGGTGGCGGGCAGGATCTCTTGAAGGCCCCCCAGGCTCTCGGCATGGGTTTGGCGGCCTGAAATCAGCAGCAGCCCTCCCCCCGATTTGACAAACTGGATCAGGGCCGAGGCCATCCCCGCTTGAATGGGGCCGTAGTTGTTCAGAATCACCGCGGCGTAGGAAGACAGCTCGGACGGTGGAATCCGCCCTGGTTCGGCCACCTTCACGTCCAGAGAGGAATCGGGACTGGCCGTCAAAGCCCGGTTCAGGTAGTAGTGATCCCGGCGGTCGGCCCCCAGGAGCAGGGTCTTCAGCCGAGGGGGAGGGGAAAGGGAACAGTAGGCGAAGTTGTCCTGAGGCAGGGCATCCTTGAACTGGAGGTGAAGTCTGGCAGTGGACTCGCCTCGGGGAACGGTTACCGACTCGAACCGGACCTGCCTGCTATCGTTGGGTTCCAGGCGGACTGTTCGGTTGCGGGCCGGCTGACCGTTGATCTCCAGGACCAGGGCCGAGTTCGTCGCCTGCCGGAGATGCTGGGATCGAATTTCGGCGGTGACGGCTATCCGGGAAGCGGAACGATTTTCGGGTTCGACCGTCAGGCGGCCGATCGAGACATTGGGCCCGGGAGCCTGCGCCGCCGGGTACGCGCGAAGCTCAACCCTGTCATCGATGGAGACGTTGGGCGATCCCGGTTGCCAACCCGACTCCTGAAAGTCGCTGATCCAATGGATCTCCGGGGATCCGTGCGGAGTCGCGGCCAGGAGTTGGCCCGCCAGCCGCAGCGCCGGACCGTAGTCGGTCCCGGCAAACCCCGGCTCAAGGGCGTCGATGAGCTTGCCGACCTCCCTGGGATTGGCCTCCGGCCGGTTGAGGAGGCGCGTGGAGTCCGAGAACAGGACCGTCTGGACCCGGTCTCCGGGACCCATGCCCCCCAGAATGGTTCGGGCTTGAGCCTGAGCCCGCTCGAAGCGGTCCCCGAAGCGCATGCTGAACGAGTCGTCCAGCAGAAGGATCAAGGATCGGCCGCCCGAGCCGGAAAGACCGACGGCGTCGGGGTCGGTAAGCAGTGGCCGGGCAATAGCCAGCACCAGCAGCAGAAGGGCGGCCATGCGCAGAAGCAGCAGCAGGGGATGTCGCAGCCGCTGCTTCCGAAGGGAGGCCTTGGTGGTGCGCCGGACGAACATCAACGAGCTGAAGAGAACCCGGCGTGAGGTTTCCCTCCGCACCAGGTGGACCAGGATCGGAGCTATGAGGGCGAGACTGCCGACAAGGAACAGGGGATTGAGGAATTGCATGGCGCGCCGCGGAACCGATGGGCCCTTCGGGCCTACCTGGATTTTTGCCTGGTGGACAGGTAGCGGTAGAGAGCCAGATCCAGGGGACGGGAGGTTTCCATGACCAAAAAGTCAACTCCCAAGGCGCCGCAGTGGTTCCTGATCTCCTGCTGATGGCGCTCGAGTCGCGCCAGATAGTCGGCTCGAGCCAGTGCCGGAACCATGATCAGTTTGCGGCGGGTCTCCATGTCCACCATTTGAACGGAATCGGAAAAATCGAACCGCTGCTCCCGGGGATCCAGAACCTGAATGACGATCACGTCGTTGCCCTGGGAGCGAAATTGGCGAATGCTCTCCGCAACCTCACCGGTCGGAGCATGGAGATCGGAAACCAGGACGACGATTCCTCGCCTGCGGATGGTCTCCGCCAGCGCCTGCAGCGGTTTCCCAAAGGCGGTTCCGGCATCGGCTTTTGCCTTGTCGATCAGGTGCAGCAGGCTCGAAAGGTGCTCCCTGCGGCAGCGGGGGGGCAACTGGTCCACCAGGCCTGCGGCGAAGGTGGTCAACCCCACTCTGTCCCGTTGGCGCTGGGCGAAAAAGGCCAGGCTGGCCGTGAGATAGCGGGCGTATTCCATCTTGGAGACGGAACCCGAGCGATAGGCCATGGAGCCTGAGATGTCCAGCAGCAGGTAGACGTTGGTGCTGGTCTCACCCTCATATTGCTTGACGTAGTGCCGGTCGGATCGGGCATACACTTTCCAGTCGATCTGGCGGATGTCGTCTCCCTCGATATATTGACGGTACTGGGCGAAATCCACACTGAAACCCAGATAGGGAGATCGATGCAGGCCGGAGATGAATCCCTCCACGACCGTTCGCGCCACCAGCTCCAGGTTGCTGATTCTGGCCAGGACGGCGGGGTCCAGGAAACGCAGCGGGGTGTGTTCGGAGACCGTCCCAGCCTGGGGAGTCATTGGACTGCCTCCATTGCGGGTGCCAACGCCGGCCTACAAGTCCGAGGCCGGCGCCGGCACGGCTTCGATCAGCTTGCGAATGACCGCGTCGGAGTCCACTTGTTCCGATTCGGCGTGAAAGTTGGTGAGGATACGGTGGCGGAGGACGGGAGGCGCCAGTTCTCGGATGTCGTCCACCGACACGTTGTAGCGGCCCTGCAGCACCGCCTTGGCCTTGCCGCCCAGGATCAGGAATTGAGAAGCGCGCAGGCTGGCGCCGTAGTTGACCCAGGACTTGATGAAGTCGGGAGCGCTGGGATCGCTGGGACGGGAGGCCCGGACCAGTCGAACCGCGTATCGGGCCACCGAATCGGCAACGGGAATGCGGCGGACCACGCGCTGGAATTCCACGATGTCCGCCCCTCCAATCAAAGGCTGGTAGCGAATGTCGCGCAGGGAAGTGGTGTCCTTCACCACCTGGATCTCTTCCGACTCCGAGAGATAGTCGATCAGAATGTTGAACATGAAGCGGTCGACCTGGGCCTCGGGCAGGGGATAGGTGCCTTCCAGCTCAATGGGGTTCTGGGTGGCCAGCACATAGAAGGGTGGCTGGAGGTCATAGGTAACACCCTGAACCGTCACGCTGTATTCCTGCATGGCCTCCAGCAGGGCCGACTGGGTCTTGGGAGGGGTTCGATTGATCTCGTCGGCCAGAATGATGTTGGCGAAGATCGGCCCCTTGACGAACACCAGGGTGCGCCGTCCGGTGGTGTGATCTTCCTCGATGATGTCGGTGCCGGTGATATCGGCCGGCATCAGGTCGGGTGTGAACTGGATCCGATTGAACTTCAGGTCCAGGACCTTGGCGATGGTCTTGATCAACAGGGTCTTGGCCAGGCCCGGCACGCCGGTGATGATCGAATGTCCTCCCACAAACAGGGAAACCAGGACCTGATCCACCACCCTGTCCTGTCCGACGATCTCCTTGCGAATCTCCCGCAGGATGTCCCCGTGGGCCCGGCGCATCTTTTCCAGCAATTCCACCTCGGAAGAGGCGGGTAGGCCTTCCCCGGGGGTGACGAGGGTTGTTTCCTGGGCAGATTCAGGATTGATGGACATGGAGCTGATTTTGTAGCCCGCGGGATTCCACGCTCAAGTGACCTGGGCGGGCTCGGGGGCAAGCATCCCGGCTGTGGTCCGGCGGCCTGTCAACCCCGCTTGAGTCGGACGGCCCGGATAATTCAGGCACCTATTCCACCAGGGTCAACAGTAGTTCCTGAGCCGGCTCATACCCGGGGGCGACTTCCAGGGAGGAGAGAACCTCGGATTTGGCCTCGACCCGCTGACCGAGGCGAAACAAGGCCCGGGCAAGTTGGTAGTGAGCAGCCGCCCTGTCCGGGGGCTGAAGCGCCAGCAGGGCCCGAAACTCTCGCACCGCCATGGCCGCTTCTCCTGTCCCCATGAAGAGATCACCCAACTGTTGGTGGGTCTCCCGGTCAAAGGGGTAGACCTGGATCGCCCGTTCCAGGACCGCTGCAGCTTCCTGCGACCTTTCCTCCTCCGCCAGCCAGGTGGCCAGGGTAGTCAGCGACTCCAGATCGGCGCCATGGATGTCGGTGAGCTGCCGAAGTTCATCGATGGCCGCCTCGTTCTGGCCGCGTTGCCGGTAAATCCGGCTGAGTTGGCGGTAAGGGCTGTCCGAACCCGCATAGGCGGGGAACACCGACTTGGCGCGGCTCAACAAGGGAATGGCTGCGTCCTCTTCTCCGCGCTCTCGATAATATCCCGCCATTTTGAGGTTGGCAAAAAAATTGTGGGGCTGCTCGTCCAGGAGCGCTTCCAGCCGTTCGGGAGAATTGATCAGCTCCTTCTGCCCCAGGAGCTGGAAGTCGACGTGCTCCAGGGCGCCTCCCAGGATCGATTGCATATAGTCCTGAAACTGGCGATCGAAGTCCTCGGGAGACAGATCCAGCACCTGCCGGAGCACATTCTCCAGAGAGGCTTGTCGACCGAAGCCTTCCAGCATGGCCAGGATCCTGGGAAAGCCGAAGCGCGCCTCGATGAATTCGCAGGCCTTGCCGGCCTGGAAGTAGGAGAGGGCGACCTGACCGGGGAACTTGGGGCGCAGAAACCCGCCGTTCAGTTCCCGGATGGGAAGCAGCTTCCCCTGCTGAACGTACTTCAGGGTCTGCAGGTCCAGTCGGTCCCCCCAACCGGGCATGGCACGGTGTTCCTCCATAACGGAGATCCCCTCGCTGAGCCAGCGGGGGACGTGGTGGTCGGTCATGCCCAGCGTGATCACATGGGCGAATTCGTGCCACAAGGTGCTGGCCCAGTTGAACTGTCCCCGTGGGCGTGCCTTTGGGGAGTCCATGACGATGCCGGGACCGAAGCAGACCCCCAGGGCGCCCAGACCTGGAACTCCCAGCGCACGCACGGCAAAGTCCTCGTGGTTGGGGTACATCTCGAAGTAGATCGGCCCGGGGGGGCTGAATCCATACCTGGTCGAGAGCGCCCCGTACGCTTTCTCCAGCAACGGGGGAACGTAGTGGCCCAGCAGGGCCGCCTCCTCCCGGTGCAGCTTGAGGCTGAAGTGGGGCGTGGTCAGCTTCTCGAAGTTCACGAAGCTGTCCAGGAGGCGCAGGGTGTTGACGGTCCAGAGATTGAAGGGATCGACCTGATAGGCTTTTTCCAGGATCTCCTTGGCCTCGGACTCGCGTCCGATCCTCAGCAGGTTGACCCCCAGGTCGGCGTAGGCGCTGAAGAGATTGGGATTCAACCGGATGGCCTGTCGAAAGAACTCCACCGCCTGGCGGTAGAGCCGCTGGGTCACGCAATATCGGGCCAGATGCCGGTAGAGGTTCCCGTATCGCGGATTGAGTTCCAGCAGGGCCTGCAGGGCATCCTCCAGGGCTTGCTCTTCGCCTCGGGCGTAGTGCAGAACAGCCTGGAGGGAGCGGGCCTTCAGGGATCGGGGATTGATCTCCAGAGACTGGCGAATTCTCCTCTCGGCCGCCTCGAAATCCTCCCGGTCGATGGCAATCTCGGCCAGGACCGCGTGGGCCGGCTCCAGGTTGGGATTGACTTTCAAGGCTTTCGTCAGCAGCGCTTCCGCCTGCTCGGAGGGTCCACCGGCGAGGGTGAGCGCCATGCCCAGCAGGGCTTCCGGAAGGTTGGGATTGATCTTGAGCGCGGCCTTGAAGCTGGTCGAGGCGTTGGCCGGATCGTATTTCTCCAGGAAGAGATTGCCCCAGGCAATCTGGGTGTCCAGGTCGTCAGGTGCGGCCTGGGTGGCCCTGCGATAGTAGCGGTTGGATTCCCGGTACTGCTGCAATTGCTGCAGAGCGATCGCCGCCAGGCCGAGGTCTTTCCCATCCTGGGCCTCGATTCGTGAATACAGTTCAAGCAGGAGGCTGCGGCTTTGCGGAGACTGTCCCTGCTCCTCGAGTATTCGGGCCAGCTTCAAGTCGGCCCGGTTGCGGCAATTTACATTGTGCCGGGCCTTCTGCAGGGACTGGCGCGCCAGTGGAAACTCTCCCCGCCGAGAGTAAACCTCCCCCAGCAACAACTGCAACTCGCAGGAATCGGAGCGATCCTCCAGGAATCGGAGAGCCTGTTCTTCCACCGAACGGTAGCGGCCGGTGGCCAGCATGGTTTTCAGCAGGCCCAAGCGAGCCCGCAGGGAAGCAGGGGGCGCCGACTCCGCCAACTCGCGGTAGAGAAGCAAGGCTCTCTGGTAATCGCCGCTCAGGAAGGATCGGTCGGCTTCTTCCAGATTCGGGGTGAGGCCCGGGAGCGGCGCCGGCAGCCAGAGAAAGGCGGCAATGACGAGGGCGGTGAGCAGGGAAGCGCCGAGAGTCTTCGCAGGCGGCCGGGCGCAGGACGAGGAGGGTATTGCGTTCAAAGTCCGAGCGTTTTTCAAGAATTCGGAATCGGGCATGAGATAGAGCCGGCACATTTGATGCGCAGCAGACTCCAGCATTCTCCACAATAAGCACAAGCCGGAACAGAAACCACAAAAAGCACAAGAGTCACAAAACGAGTGAGCCTTTTGCAATCCGCAGAGCTGCACGACGAATTTTGCAAAAGGCTTCGAGTTTCTTGATTTCGAGTCTTGCCGATCGGAGGGTTCTTTTTGTGCCTTTTCCGGCCGGAGCCCGGTCAGCGTTCGGTTTGCTCCCGAATGGTTCGTGCGGTGCGGGCCAGTTCGACCAGCAGTGCCTCCAGTTGTTCCTGATATTGTGCGGATGGGAGAGCCGCCTTGCGGGTCCTGAGTTCCCTCAAGGAGGACTCCAGTTCGAGCTTCCTTGTCCGCAGGGCCTCCAGCCCAGCCGGAGCCGGGCCGGACGCGGCTGCCGAAACGGCCTCGATCGGCTTGGCCAGAGTAACTTGGCCGGCCAAAGAGCCCTCGCCGCTTCCGAGGTCCGGCAGGGTTGAGCCGACGCCGTCTCCGTTGTCGTCCAGGCGGGCGTGCTCGGTCGCCAGCCGGTTCTTGGCCGCGTACCACTCCTTCACCTTGCGATGGGTGAAGGAATAGGCTTCCAGCAGAGAGACCTGCCGGCTCTTGTCGGTGTCGGCCTCCGGGTTGTGGAGAGACTCGACGAAAAATCGGGCGAAGACGGTTTCGTTTCCCTCGTGCCCGTTCTTGGTGGCCGTGAGGATGACGCGGTTGCCGCGACTCAGCTTGGGGATGAGGGCGCCGCTGGCCGGCGTGGTGCACACCAGCACGATCCGTTGCGCCGGGAACCGGTCCAGGAGGGAGCTCAGTTCCTCTCCGGTCAGATCCGGCCCTCTCAGATTGTAGCGGTAGTCGCTGCCGTCGAAGTTTCCGTGTCCCAGCAGCAGAAGGAACAGCAGGTCGTCGGGTCGAACCCTGGATTCCAGCTCGCCGATCACCTGCATCAGAACCGATTTCACTGCCCGGCCCGTGGCCAGAGAAGGATCCCGCTTCGGGTCCTCGGCCAGAAAGAAGAGATTCTCCCGAGGCCATTGCAGAGGGCCCTTGAGCGTTGCGACCACTTTGGAGGACCACTCCCAGAAGCGGTCGGCATACTCGCCGCCACCCGATGCCCCGCTGACCACCACAGCATAGCGGGAGGACCGCTGCTCCGCCGGGGACCACCCCGGGCAGACGAAGGCAAGCGACAGCAGCAGGATCGAAAGCCTCACCAACGTCCCCCGTTTCGGGGCGCGCCACCGGGCGCACTGGGAAAGAGTGTCGATCTGCTGCTTTTTCATTTCGTTCGGCAAATTTCTCTTCCCAGCTTCACGCTAAGCCTGGACCCTTGAAATACTTGAACAATACTGCCCCCGCGCGGGCAAATCATACGAAAATGAAACCGGGGCTACTTACGAACCTCGGAGTCTGCCCCCCACCGGTTCGACTACGGGCTGGATCTCCTGGGAGTCTGCGCCGTAGAGCACTTTTGAGGTCTTCAAGTGGACCACAGTCCCTACAACAGACAGTTAATCCATGACTATAGGGATAGTCCCCCTGTTTTCTGCAACATATCAACTGTTTCAGGGAGGATTTTCCCTGAAAAGTTTTCTGTGGCGCAGGCTCCTAGGTGGCGATTTCGCCGATTCCGTCCCCCCCACCGGTTCGACTGCGGGCGGGGCCCTTGTCTTGTGCAATCCATTCATGGTTTACACAATAAACCGCAAACATGGTTTACACGGTCAGTCTTCTTTATGTGTGGCTAAGCATATCTCCCAGAGGGTGGATGGGCAACGAGCGGGAGTGCTCCGCAGGGAGGGCGGAGCCCGACCGAAGGAGCACTCCCGGCTTCACTCCC
>JAPPDF010000056.1 GCA_028875575.1 Acidobacteriota bacterium | reverse complement strand
GCTCTATCCTCCTCGATCGATACCCTATCAGCGTGTAAACCATGTTTGCGGTTTAGGGTGTAAAGGATGAATGCGGTCTGTACCCTCTATCACTCCCCCCTGGAGGGGGAGTCGGTGAGACAAGGGCTCCGCCCGCAGTCGAACCGGTGGGGGGGACGGAACCGGCGAGATCGCCAGATAGGAGATCCAGCCCGCAGTCGAACCGGTGGGGGGCAGTCTCCGGGGTTGGTAAGAGGCCGCTGTTTCACCCTGTATGATCTGCCCGGCAGGGATGGGGCGGGCTATTCACTCTCCACGCCTCACTCTCCACTGTCTTTCCCAATGCATCGATAGACCATCAGCCCCAGCAGCCCGTAGAGGATCCCGTCCCCCCAAAAAACCCAGTACACGCTAATGGATGCCAACAGTCCGGCCATTATGGGACCGAAGGCGTTGCCCATCATGGTGAAACTGGAAAGCAGGCCGAAGCCGGAAGCCCGCCGCTCGTTGGGGATGACCCGGCTGGCCAGGCTGTAGGCAATGGTCACGATGCCCCCTGCCAGAAATGCCTGTGAGACCCTGAGCACCAGGAGCTGAGTAGCGCTGGTCGCCAGGGTCAGCGCCAGGCAAAAGGCAAGTCCGAGGCCCAGCCGCCGCATAAGGAGCCTGCGGGCTGAGTATCGGGCCATCTTTCGGCCGAAGTACCAGGCAGCCAGGGCTTCCCCGAAGGCGGACAGGGAGAGGATCAGGCCCGACAAGCTTGCCGCCCGAACCGGGTTGGCGGTCACGGAGGTGACGAATAGCGGGATGGCCGGGGCAAAGCTCCGTTCGATCACGGTAGCCGCGAGCAGCAGGATGGCCAGAACCTTCAGGTTGGGCAGTCGCCACAGGGAGAACAGACTCTCGGGGGTAGTCTCGTCGTCGGGAGCTGTTCGAGAAGAATCGCGATTGGGGTTGTCCCGGTATAGAAGGAGAAACAACACCAAGGTGAGGAAACACATTGCCGCCGTGACGAAGAAGGTGTTTCGAATGCCGATCCAGGCTGCCAAAACTCCGCCCAGGAATGGGCCGAGGGCCATGCTGAAGGTTTGGGTTGCCTGCAGACCGCCGATCGCCCGCGTAATCCTGTCCCTTGGAGCGGAGTGGGCCACCAGGGCCACCGAGACGGATCCGAATCCTCCGAAGAACCCCGAGAGAATCCTCAGAATCAACAACTCCTCAACGTTTCTGGCCAGGCCCATCAAGAACCAGATCACGAACAGAACCAGTGAGACGCGGATGGCCATGATCCTGAGGCCGTAGCGGTCTGCCAGCTTCCCCCAAAAGGGACCGACGAACGAGGTGATCAGAGGGCTGATTCCCAGGATGAGACCCGACCAGACAGCCACCGCCGCCTGGGACTCCACCCCCAGTTGAGCCACGTAGAGCGGCAGGAAGGGCATGACCAGCATGAACCCGGCGCCGATGAGGGCGGCCGAAAAGGTGGCGGCCAGGTGATTGCGGCGCCACTGTTCAAGCAGCAGCCATTGCAGCGGAATGAAACGGGCCATGGAACGGGGTCGATCCCGGGCAATCCTCAGGTCGCTCGACGGTCAGTCCGAGTCCGTGGAAGGTGCCGGGTCCGAACGGTTGAGCAGCCGGATCATGACAAAGTTGACGGCGACGTGCGACAGCGTATTGGGGAACAGGTTGCCGCTCAGTTCAAAGAGACATCCGAAGAGAAATCCCGCGAAGGCCGCATAGGCGGCCCAGGGGAGAAAGACCTTGCGGGGAATAAGGTGCACCGCCCCAAAGAGCAGGCTGGTGGGAAGCAGTCCCAGCAGCGGTTGGATGACGCCTCGGAAGAAGATTTCTTCGGCCGTGCCGCTGAACAGGGCGATGGCTCCGATCTGCCAACTCCCCAAGGGCACCAGTAGCTTTCGAAACTCCAGGTCCAGTTGTCGAGCCCAGAAAAAATTCCTGCTGGCGTAGAGCGATAGTGCGATCAGCAGCAGGGCTCCCCCCAGGCCCCAGAGCAGGTAAGTTGCGGCAGTTGCTCTTTCCGTTGGGAGAAAGAGTATCCAGGTCAGGCGACCTTGAAGGTAAATGATCCCCATGGCCAGAAGCCACAGGACCAGGTAGAAACGGAGGGCCGGTACGAGAATGGTCATTGCTGCCGGTCGCTCCCGTCCATATTCGTATGGCCCTCATGAGGGGAGTCCGGCGAGTCGTACCTCTCCACCGCCTCAGGTGCGGTAATCGGCATTGATGTGAATATATTCGGTGGTGAGGTCGCAGGTCCAAAAGGTGGCATCCGAGCTGCCGGCATTCAGTTGAACGGTCAGATCGATGTCCCGTCGACGCAAGATTTCGCTGGCGCGGCTTTCCTCGAAGCTGACGGCTCCACCCTGGCGGCACACGACCAGGTCTCCCAGTGAGATGGAGACCCGTCGGCTGTCGAAAGGAACGCCGGAATAGCCGGCGGCGCAAATGATCCGTCCCCAGTTGGCGTCCTCCCCGGCCAGGGCCGTTTTTACCAGGGGGGAATTGGCGATGCTTCGGGCGATTTGAGCCGCATCCTCCTCGGAGGGGGCTCCAGTCACCCGTATGGTCACAAACTTGCTGGCGCCTTCTCCATCCCGGACAACCTGCTGAGCCAGGCTCTGGCATACCCGGGTCAGTCCCTCCACGAACAAATCCTGAGCGGGACTATTCGGCTCGATCGCCGGTATTCCCGAGCCTCCATTGGCCATAATGGCCAGGGTGTCGTTGGTTGAGGTATCCCCGTCGACGGAAATCCGGTTGTAGCTTCGCCGGCAGGCCTGCTCGAGCGATTGCCGCAGCAGGGAAGGGCCGATATCGGCATCGGTGAGCACAAAGCCCAAGGTGGTGGCCATGCGTGGATGAATCATGCCGGCGCCCTTGGTCATGCCGGCAATGCGCACCGGCCGGCCGCTTATCGAGGCTTCGGCGGTGCAGACCTTGGGAGTGGTATCGGTGGTCAGGATGGCCCGTGCGGCGGCTCCCAGCTCACCGGGACCCAGTGACCGTTTCAGGTCATCCAGTTTGGCGGTGATGCGGTCCGCCGGGAGGGGAACTCCGATGACTCCGGTGGAACACACCAGGACCTGATCCACCGGGACGGCCAGGGTCCCGGCGGTGGCCTCGGCCATGGCAACGGCCGCCGCCATGCCGGGTTCTCCGGTACAGGCATTGGCGTTCCCGGAATTGATGATCATGGCTTGAAGCGCCCCCCCGCTTTCAAGCAGGTGCCGCTGAGAAAGCACCACCGGCGCGGCCTTGACCGCATTGGTGGTGAATACCGCGGCGCCCCGGGAGGGACGAGTGGAATAAAGCAGGGCCAAGTCCAGGCCGGACGCCTTGATGCCGGCAGCCGCGGCGGCTGCCTGGAAGTCCTTGGGAGGCAGGATTTCAGCAGAATTCAGGGTCCAGTTTTCAGACACTTGTTCCCCTTTCCGAGGGATTCCGCAGGGTCAGGGACTGTTCTGCACGGGACATTGCTTCGGCAACTCGCGCCGGCGACGTCCCACCCGCAACCGACCGCACCTCAATGCTATGCTGGACAGACAAGGCCTGGAACAGGTCTTCGGCGAAGAGCGAAGAAAACTGGCGGTAGCGACTCAGGGGCAACTCCGGCAGGTGGATGCGCTGCCTTTCGCATTCCAGAACGATCCGCCCCACCAGCCCATGGGCCTCGCGGAAGGCCATTCCTTTGCGGACCAGGTAGTCGGCAAGATCGGTGGCGGTCATGAAGTCACCCTCAAGCGCTCTTCGGGCCGCCTCGGCGTCGATTTTGAGGGTGCGCACCACCACCTGAGCCACCTGCAGGCAGTCCAGCAGGGTGTCCAGGGTGTCGAAGAGGACCTCCTTGTCTTCCTGCAGGTCCTTGTTGTAAGTCAGTGGCAACCCCTTGAGCAGAACCAGGAGCCGGGTGACATTGCCGATCACTCTTCCCGATTTGCCGCGAAGCAGTTCCAGGGAATCCGGATTCTTCTTCTGCGGCATGAGGCTGCTGCCGGTGGTGACTTCATCGGAAAGTTCGATCCAGCCGCACTCCGGCGTCGAAAAGAAAATCAGGTCCTCAGCCAGTCGGCTGAGATGCACCAGAGAGACTGAGCCGGCGCTGACGAAGTCCACCAGGTAGTCCCGGTCGCTGACGGCGTCCAGGCTGTTGGCGGAGATGCGCGAGAATTTGAGCTTCTTGCGCAGGAACTCGCGGTCGACGGCGAAGGCGTTTCCAGCCAGCGCTCCCGCTCCCAGGGGCATGCAGTCGGTCCGGCGGTAGCAGTCTTCGAAGCGATCGCGATCCCGGGAGAACATCTCGAACCAGGCCAGCAGATAGTGAGCCAGCAGAATGGGCTGGGCCTTTCTCAAATGAGTGTAGCCGGGAACCACCAGGTCGGGTCGGCCCTTGGCCTGACTCAGCAGTTCGCCCATCAGTCCCTTCAGACCTTGTTGGACCCTGCCGATGGCCTTTTTGAGAAAGAGCCGGGTGTCCACCGCCACCTGGTCGTTCCGACTCCGTCCGGTGTGAAGTTTCAGCCCGGGTTCACCGATGATCTCCACCAAGCGCGCTTCCACGAAGCTGTGGACATCCTCGTCCTTGGCGTCCGCCAGGAAACCGGGGTCCTGCTGGGCCCGGTCGCGGATTTCTCCCAATCCCTCCAGGATGCTCCGGAGTTCCTGAGGAGAGAGTATCCCTGCCTGTTCCAGGGCCTCGGCGTAAGCCATGGATCCCTCGATGTCTTCCAGAATGAGTCGGCGATCCAGGCCGAAACTGGCGTTGAAGCGCTCGAAAGCCTCATCCATGCCTCGAGTGAATCTTCCGCCCCAGGTACTCACGACTCCAACCCTCCGTTTCCGTGTGCGACTTGCGCCCCACCCTATTGAACCTGTTCGGTCCAACCCTGCCGGCCAACCCCGGCCTCAGCGGCGGGATTGTTGCCTTTGAATGAGGGCACGGACCTGAACGGGCAGCCCAAAGAGGTTGATGAATCCCTTGGCGTCAGCCTGCCGGTAACCGCCGGCCTGGTCAAAGCTGGCCAGGTCTTCCCGGTAGAGGCTGTGGCAGGAGGTTCGGGAGGCGACCGTCAGGTTGCCCTTGTAGAGTTTCAGGCGGACGGCGCCGCTGACCGGCTGTTGAGTCTCCGTCACGAACGAATCCAGGGCCTCGCGCAGCGGGGTGAACCACTGCCCGTTGTAGACCAGATCGGCGTAGGTGAGGGCCAGCATGTCTTTCACCCGCAGGGTGTCCCTGTCAAGGCAGATGGATTCCAGCTCCCGATGAGCCTGCATCAGAATGGTTCCACCCGGAGTCTCGTAGGTTCCCCTGGATTTCATTCCCACCAAGCGGTTCTCAACCATGTCGACCCTGCCGATGCCGTGTTCTCCTCCAATCCGGTTGGCCTGCTCAACCAGTTCGGCCGCCGCCAGGCGCTGGCCGTCCAGGCCGACCGGAGTCCCCGATTCGAATTCCACTTCCAGATAGCGGGGTTGGTCTGGTGCTTTTTCCGGCGCCGCGGTGAGGTGCCAAAGGGACTCCTCGGGTTCGGAGGTCGGATCTTCCAGCGATCCGCCTTCATGGCTGAGGTGCCATAGGTTGCGGTCCTCGCTGTAGATCTTTTCCTTGCTGGCCGTGATGGGAATCCGCCGCTGGTGGGCGTAGTCGATGGCATCCTCCCGGGACTCGATGTCCCACTCCCGCCAGGGAGCGATCACCTGCAGATGGGGAGCCAGCGCCTTGTAGGTGAGTTCGAAACGGACCTGGTCGTTGCCCTTTCCGGTACAGCCGTGAGCCACCGCGTCGGCTCCTTCCCGGATGGCGATCTCAACCTGCCTCTTGGCCAGAATGGGGCGGGCCATGGAGGTCCCCAGCAGGTACTTGCGCTCGAAAATGGCTCCGGCCCGCAAGGTGGGCCAGACGTAGTCCCGAATGAACTCCTCCTTGAGATCTTCCACGTAGAGTTTGCTGGCCCCGGTTCTCAGCGCCTTTTCTTCCAGTCCCTCCAGCTCTTCAGCCTGGCCGACATCGCCCGCCATGGCGATCACTTCACAGCCATGGTTTTCCTTCAACCAGGGAATGATGATCGATGTATCCAACCCACCGGAGTAGGCGAGTACCACTTTCCTGACCACGACGTACCTCCTCTACACGGCCTCTCCGGCCATCAGCAGCAACAGCAGGGCTTTTTGCACGTGAAGGCGATTCTCCGCCTGGTCGTATACCACCGATTGCGGCGAGTCGATCACCTGGGGCGCCACTTCGTAGCCGCGATGGGCGGGCAGGCAGTGCATGAACAATGCCTCCCCGTCGGCCAGTGCCATCAGCCGGCTGTTCACTTGATAGTCGGAGAAGACCGTCGCCCGGTCTTCCGTCTCCGCTTCCTGACCCATGCTGGCCCATACGTCGGTGTAGACTGCGTTCGCCCCTCGGACAGCTTCCCTGGGATTTCTCGAAATCGTGATGGTGGCTCCGGTGGTGGCAGCCGTACCCATGGCTTGACGCACGATTTCAGGGTTGGGTTCATAGCCGGCCGGGCTGGCCACCGACAAGTGAATTCCCAGTCGGGCGGCTCCCAGGATCAGAGAGTGGCAGGTGTTGTTTCCGTCACCCACGAAACAGAGTTTGACGCCGGAGTTCAAGGACAGCCTTTCGGAAAGGGTGAAATAGTCTGCCAGGGCCTGGCAGGGATGCAGCAGATCCGTGAGGCCGTTGATCACCGGAATTCGTGCATGTTCCGCCAACTCCACCACCGAGCGGTTCTTGTAGGTACGGGCGACGATTCCATGGACCCAGCGCTCCAGGTTGCGCGCCACGTCCCTGATGGATTCACGCTCACCGAGCTTGGCGTCGCTATGATCCAGAAACAGGGCATGCCCTCCCATACTGGTCATTCCCACGTCAAAGGTCACGCGTGTTCGCAGGGACGGCTTCTCGAAGATCATGGCCAACGTCCTACCCTTCAGGCTGAGGGCAAATTCGTCCGGAGCCTTCTTAATTCTCCTGGAGACCTGGAAAATGAGCTGGATGTCTTCGGGAGTCAGATCCTGAATGGACAACAGATCGGAGACGCTGAGCCGCTCCCTGGAAGCTGAACCGGCCGTGGCGGGATCAGACATGAGCACCTCCCCTCGGCCTGCAGGCCGGCCGTGCAAGGCCGCACCGGGGCCCGCCGGTTGCCGCCGGGAGGGTCCTGGACCTATTGATCGGCGGGAACGTTGGAAAAAATCTTGTCGAGGGCTTTGGCAAAGCGAGCAATCTCTTTTTTGGTGATGATATAGGGCGGAAGAAAGCGGAGCACCGTGTTGGCCGTCACGTTGATTACAAAACCGGCCTCCAGGCACTGGTTGACGATCTCACGGGCCGGAAAGTTCACTTCGATGGCCAACATCAGTCCCTCGCCGCGCACGTCCACCACGAAGGGATATTTCCGTTTGAGATCCAGCAGCTTCTGCTTGAAGAAATCCCCTTTCTCGCGAAGATCCGCGAGAAACCCTTCTTCCTGAAGGATTTTGACGAACTCGAACCCGAGGCGGCAGGCCAGGGGGCCTCCTCCGAAGGTGGTGCCGTGGTCGCCGGGTCCAAAGGTCAGGGAAATCTCTTTGGAGGTCAGCACCGACCCCAGCGGCAAGCCCACGCCCAGAGGTTTGGCAAGCGTGATGACATCCGGCCGGATTCCGAACTTCTGGAAGTAGAAGTAGCGTCCCGTGCGGCCCAGCCCGCTTTGGATCTCATCGAAAATCAGCAGGGCCCGGTGTTCTTGGCATAGGTCGCGAGCCGCCTGTAGAAATTCCCGGGAACAGGCGTGCACTCCGCCCTCGCCCTGGATGGGCTCGATGATAATGGCGCAGACCTTGTCATTGAACTTGGACTGCAGGTCTTCCACCTGGTTGCGTTTCACGAATTGAAACCCCGGGACCAAGGGGCCGAACGGGGTCCGGTAAGTATCGTTGTAGGTGGCGGACAGGCTTCCATAAGTACGTCCGTGGAAGGAATCGTCCAGCGTCAGAATCTGGTTCTTGCCTTCCCCCAACTGGTTCTTGTAGGCGTATCCACGGGCCAGCTTGAAGGAGGCTTCCACGGCCTCGGTGCCGCTGTTGCAGAAGAATGCCCGCTCCATTCCCGAGATCTCCAGCAGCTTCCGGGCCAGCAGGGCCTGATAGGGGTGATAGAAGAGGTTGGAGATGTGGATCAACTTCTTGAGCTGCTTGCGCATCGCGTTGGCGATGCGCGGATGGTTGTAACCCAGGGCACTGACAGCGATGCCGGAGAGCAGATCCAGGTAACGCTTGCCCTCAAAGTCGTAAAGCATGCACTTGCGCCCTTTCTGGACATACAGGGGGTACTTCTTGTAGTTGCTGAACAGGACCTGGGACTCGAATTCCTCAATTTGTTTCAGATTCATCAAATAGTCCTCCGAAGCATGAGTGGGGCGCCCTGGACGTGTGCCGGGGGCGCTCCCGGGAAACTGACTGCAGAGCGGATGGGATGCCGAAGGCTTACGGAAGAAGTGCAGGCCCTCAATTCCGAACGGCGGCCGTCAATGAATCGCCGTCCCCAGGGATTCACCGGATTCCAGCAACCGAACCAGGCAATCGTGCTCCCGACCGCCAAGAATATTGACCGGGGAGAGTCCTTGCCGGATGGCCCGTTCACAGGCGCGAGTCTTGGGAAGCATGCCTTCGGAAATCACACCCTGTTGCCTCAGGCTCTCCATTTCCGTTCGACTGAGTCGGGGGATAACCTGGCGGTCCGCGTTCAGCACGCCCGGGACATCCGTAAGAAAGATCAACCGATCGGCCCGACAGATGAGGGCTACGGCCGAGGCCATCTCATCGGCGTTGACATTATAGAAAGTGGCGTCCGGACCGACTCCGAAACAGGCAATGATCGGGCAGTAGTCGTGCTCCAGCAGCAGATCCACCAGGGCGGGATTTCCCTGGGAGATCTCTCCGACCTGCCCGTAGTCGAACGGGGGTTCGTCCGGCGGGTCATCCCGGTATTTGTGAGCCAGAAAGCTCGATCCGTCGGCGCCGCATAGACCGACGGCCCCCCCTTCCAGGTCATTGAAAACCGCTACGATGTTCTTGTTGACCAATCCTCCCAGGACCATCTGAACCACCCGCATGGTCTCCGGGTCGGTAACACGCAACCCCCTATGGGTTTCTGTGGGAATGCGTAACTTCTTCAAGTAATGCTTGATCTGTTTCCCACCGCCGTGAACCACGACAATCTGGTGGCCGCGGCGCCTCAGGCCGATGAGCTGGGCGACAATTCTATGGAGAAGCCCTGATTCCGTCAACAAGCTTCCACCCAGTTTGACGACCAAACGCACGGCAGCTACTCCCGTCCAAGAATTCTTCCGGAAACGCCCAGGGGCAGGGCCGGTCGAAAGGTCACAGCAGGCCCAGGGTTTCCTCCAGTCCCAGCATGACGTTCATATTCTGGACCGCCTGGCCGGCCGCTCCCTTTCCCAGGTTGTCGATGGTGGACACGATTATGAGATCCAGGTCCTGCTGGCGCCAGCCTATGTCGCAGAAGTTGGTGTGGGCCACGTGTTTCACCTCCGGAAACTCACCTTCAGGGTACAAGCGGATGAGGGGGGCCTTTGCGTAGGCCTGCTCCAAGCAGGCGCTAACCTCTGCGGGCGAAGCTGAGGCTGCGGTCTTCACGTAGATGGTGGAGAGAATGCCTCGGTTGATGGGCAGGAGATGAGCCGTGAAGATGAGACGCTGGTGGCCCAGCTCTTGCCAGATTTCGGGCGAATGGCGGTGGCGCCAGACGTTGTACGCCTTGAAGCTCTCGGTGACTTCCGAAAAGTGCGTGTTCGAGGATGGCGTCTTGCCGGCTCCGCTCACCCCTGACTTGGAGTCGCAGATAATCTGGCTTTGGGGAGCAACCATGCCGGCCTGCTGCAGGGGAATCAGAGGAAGCAGCGCCGAGGTGGGATAGCACCCGGGATTGGCCAGCAGTCGAGCGTCCCGGATAGCCGGACGCACCACTTCGGTCAGTCCGTATACGGCCTCCGACAGGTGTTGAGCGAAGCGGTGTTCGAATCCGTACCACCGCGGGTAGAGACCGGCTTCTCTCAGTCGGAAAGCCCCGCTCAGGTCGATCAGGCGCAGCTGCCTCTTGAGGAGTTCGGGGGCCAGGTCGTGCGCGGTCTGGTTGGGGGTAGCCAGGAACACCAGGGAGATCTCTCGTTGCCGGAGAAGGTCGTAGTCCAGGGGCTCGATCTTCAGGTCGCAACGGTGGCGGAACTGTCTCAACTCGTCACTGTAGAGCCGGGTCCCGCTGCGCTCGCGGTTGGCGGTCATCAAGGTGGTCAGCTCCACCTTCGGATGGGACAACAGCAATCGGACGATCTCCGACCCCGAGTACCCGCTGGCTCCAATGATGGCTACCTTCGGGATTGGCACTGCAATGCTCCTTGATGGTCTCCAACGGCCTCTGTCCGGATCATCCACGGCCGCCGCACAAGTGATGCGTTCCCCGCTACCTGGCCTGCTCGCGGCCAGTTCCCGCCAGACAGCGATAGGGTAACATCTCCTGCAGCCCTCCCCCAAATTTCACTGCAGCCGCTGGAAGAGGCGAAGCTGAAGCTATCGCTCGGAAGCCGGGGAGGCGGTGTGTTGTTGGAGAGATTCTTTCCGAAACAGATCGGGTTCGAATGGAGGGTCGAATTCGATGGACTGCACCGTCCATTGGAGTTGGGAGTCTCGTTGGGGACTGCTGATCCGGGCTTGGGTCACCGTGGGAGTTCCCTCGACCACCTTGGTTTCGGTCGCCACGATCTTTCTGGCCAGGCGGTTGGTCCGGTCGTACAACTCCCACTGAACCATGGTCAACTTGTCGGCGCTCAATGCAAGGATGGTTCGGGGGAAATCACTCTTTCTGGAGAACTCGGGCTTGAGCCGGTTCTCCACCAGGTGGCATGGGACGCCTCTGACTTCCCGGCTGCCCAGGAAGTGGTGGGTGTACTTGGCCAACTCCCCGCCAATCAACTCCTGGACCGAGATGCGAAGGCTCTTGTACTTGTAGTGGCGGGAACCGGAAATGCGAACCTTCTTTCTGAGGGCGCTCTGGGGGCGAAAGGCCATAAAGTCGGAAGACCCGTCGGGACGTTCGTGGACCAGGAGAAGCTTCCCCTGTTCGGACGGGGGAGACTCCATGCGGATGAAGTGAGAGGTCAGCTTGGACTGTACCCGTCTCATCCAGGTGAAGGCCAGAACGATGGGCGGTTGGCTGCCCTTGACGTGTTTAACCTGTACGGTCACCCGCTTGTTCTTGCGGGCGGCCTGTTCCAGGTAGGCGGCGATCAGCTCGTCGCCACGCTCATCGCCCAGGGCCGGCGAAGCCACCGCCAGGCAAATGCAGGGGATCAGCAGCCGCTGAGGCTTCATTGGGATTCCCTTGGAGAAATTGGAGCACTACCGTCCCTCGCCCGAGCGCTCCCGTGCACAACCAGGAGAAGAGTGGGCAGAAGCAACAGGTTCGTCACTAAATTGAACCCCATTACGAAGGCCGAAAGCAAGCCGAACTGGGAAACGGGTGCAAAACGCGACAAACCGAAGACCAGAAATCCCAGAGCGACCACGGACGCGGCTGCCGACATGGGGCCGCCGGCTCTGGTGAGACTCTCGCGGGCAGAGGCCTGGGGGGACAGGCCTTCCCTTCGGCAGCGTTGGAACCGGACCAGGTACTGGATGCAGTTGTCGACGCCGATCCCGATGGCGATGGCGGCAATGACGCTGGTGTTGACGTTCAGCGAAAGGCCGCCCCAGCCCAGCAGGCCGAAGAACATCAGGACGGGCAGGCCGGCCGGTATCATGCACATCAGGCCCACCTTGAACGATCGGCAGAGGAATATCAGGATGGTGAAGATGAAGGTCACCGAAAGCAGCAGGCTCTTCACCTGTTCTCTCGCCAGTTGATCCGAGGTCAGGTTCATCAGGACCAGCGTGCCGGTGGTTTGTAGTTGCGTGGTTGGGGGGAGCAACGGGGCGGCCAACTGCCCGACCTGGTCGGTAAGCGCTCTCAACTGTGTGGATTCGAACAGCGAAGACCGGACCAGAATGCGCAGGGCCGTGTGATCCTCGGACAGAAATTCGCGGCTCAATTCGCGTGGATCGGATTCGATCAGGTCCAGCATTTCCACCAGGATGTCCTGTTGGCCAGGAAGCCGGAAGAAGGCGGGCTGGTTCTGATGAAGGGCCTGATTCAGCAGTTTCATGCTATCGACGATCGAGAGGGTTCGATCCACGCCGGGCACATCCTGCAATCTCTGCTGGATCCGATCTACGGCGCGCAGGGTGGCCGGGTCGGTCAGGGGCGACCGATCCCGGCTCTCGATCACGATGGAAAAGCCGGACAGGCCGGAAAGATGCTCCTCGAAGGTTCTGGTGGCCTGCACCACCGGCGCCGAGTCCCGGAAGTGTGCGAGATAATCGGTGCGAACCTTCACCTGGAAGGCGCCTGCCAGTCCCAGGACGGCGCACAGACCCGCGATCGAATAGATCCAGCGACGGTTATCAAGATTGAAGTGCCCCAGTTTTTCGAAGAAGGTGTGTCGATGGCTGCGATCGTGTCCGGAAATGCGGTGCCTGGAGGGCACGCGCAGGTAGACCAGGATTGCCGGGATCAAGTGCATACAGAAGACATAGCTCAGGAAGACACCCAGGACGGCGAAAAGCCCCAGGTCGCGGATGGCCGGAATGCGATTGAATATGAGGGCGGCGAAGCCGGCCATGGTGGTGAAAGCCGAAGTGGCAATCGGTCTATGGGCGCGCTGAAGGCTCTCGGCCACGACCTCCCGATATTGCTGCCGGGTGAGCCGTCCCCGCCCATCGGAGGAGATGCGGTCATAGGCCTGGAGCAGGCACTGGTAGTAGTGAGTGAGGAGGTGAATGGTATAGGAGCCGCCGTTGGCGATCAGCAGCGAGGGCAGCACCAGTGTGGTGGGTTTCAGTGGGAATCCGCCCAGCACCATGGCCGCCAGGGTGCAAACCAGGGTCAGTCCGATCGCCGCCAACGGCAGGATAACACCGCGCCGGGAGTGAAAGTCGAAGGCCAGAATCACCATCACCAGCAGCACGGTGATGGGAGTAAAGACCCAGAGATCCCGGACCATGTTTCCCATGCCGGCAACTTCCATTTCCGGAACCCCTCCAAAGAAAAGGTTTCCCTGGCGAGCGAGCGGCGCTGCCGCCGTCCGGATTTCGGCGACAAGGCGGCTCATCCAGTCTTCGCTCTGAGAAGATCGTTCCTCCAGGAAAACCAGCAGGGAGGTGGTCCTCAAATCGGACGAGATCAACTCCTTTTCGTACAGGGGGTTGTCGCGGAGGCGAGCCCGTAACGCCTGCGGATCCAGCTGTTCCGGGGACTCGGGAATCAGGGGGGATATTTCAACAGCACCGTCTCGCTCCAGAATGTCCAGCGTATTGGTAAGGCTCAGCACCCGCCTCACCCCGGAGATCGCCTCGATGTCCCAGGTGACCTGCCGAATGGAAGCGAGGGTGTCCGTGTGGAGCAGGTCGTCCGCCGTGAGACCGATCAGCAGGACTTCGTCATTGCCGAAAATCCGGCGTGTCTTCTGATGGACGAGGTTGGCAGGGGAGTCCGAGAGAATCAGGGTCGAGGGGGAGGTGTTGATCCGGAGGTCGTCGAGGGAGGGGAGCAGCAGCGCACTGACGGCTCCCAGCAGAAGAAGGACCCAGGCCGACCGCTTCAGGACCCAACGCCAGTAGCCGCTCATGCCGCATCCATCCGGAGGCACCAGCCACCCGGTGAGAAACCGGGTTCCAGCTTGTTAGGGGGAAACTCTATTGCGTGTACCCCAGGCTCTTCAGGATTTCTTCGTCCCGCTTGGCGCGCTTCATGTCCGCCTCGGTCAGGTCGGTGGCCTTGAACCAAAGCTCCAGCGGGGTGGTCTCTTCAGTGAAGCGGTCGTTTTCGGAGCTGACCGACACGGGATCCAACTCATGGACGTCGCTGGCCAGATCGAAAATGAGAAGGGACTTCTCCCGAGGGGTCCAAACGGACTTGGAAGGGCCATTCAGCCAACCCAGGCGGAGTGGCAGCTTGGGGTAACGCAGCCAGGCCCAGGAAAAGGAGAGCCAGGAGGGGGTCCAGCCCTTTTTGCCGGCAAAGGTCAGGAACCGCACGGGATGTTCCGGCAGGGGATTTCCGTTTTGAATGGCTCCTGCCAGACTTCTTCCCACGAAGTTGGCCGGAATGGGGGGCTGACGTTGAGAGAGTCCCGAAAGATCCAGAATCGTAGGGGTTACGTCCAGCAGGCTCACGGGGGCGTCAATAACTTTTCCGGGTTCGATCCGGCCGGGGTACCGGACAATCAGGGGGACCCTCAGGATGGAGTCGTATAGGTGGCGACCGTGGCCCACATAGTCATGCTCTCCCAGGCTCTCCCCATGGTCGGACGTCAGAATCAAGAGCGTCGAGTCCCGGGCACCCACCTTGTCCAGGGCCCTCAGTAGCAACCCCAAGTGGTGGTCGACATAGCCGATTTCCGAGTCGTAGCGGCGAATGCGATCCTTCATGGCGGCGCTGATTTCGGGATGCGTTGCCGCTGCATGTCCATTGGTTGCCGGTTCTGCGAAACCCTTTCTCAGATGGTAGGGGGCGTGCGGATCGAAGTAATGCACCCAGAGAAAAAACGGCTCCACCCGCTGATCCTCAAGCCAGGAAATAGCCTGCGGCGTGACATCTTCGGCAAAGCGGCTGGAGTTCAGGAACTGATAGCGCCGCTTCATGTCCTCGTCGTAGATCTGGAACCAATGGGAGAAGCCGGTCAAGTGAGAAGCCAGTGGCCAGGCGCTTACGAAGGCCGCGTTGAAATAGCCGAAACGCCGCAGGATCTGGGGCAGGTAAAGCCACTTGGAGTCCTTGGGGATTGGGACCCCGTTGATGCGAACCCCATGCTCTTGCGGGTATCGGCTGGAGAAGAGCGAAACGTGGGAAGGACCGGTCAGGGGGATTGTGCAGTAGGCGTGTTCGAAGCGAACTCCCTGGGCAGCCAGAGCGTCGATGTTGGGACTGGTCTTGCGGTGGTAGCCGTAGCAGGAAAGATGATCGGCCCGCAGGGTATCGATGGTGACCAGCAGAATATTGGGCGGATCGGTCGCCTCGGAACGGTGCTGGCCTGCGGCCGGCAATGCTGCAATCAGCAGTGCGGTCAGGCAGCCAAGGGCTGTTGAATTCATGGCAACCTGCTGGACCGGAAGAAGCAGCCCCTCGCGGCGGAAACGGCAGAGCCTGCCCATCCCTGAGGATCAGCGGCTATTGTACGACAGATCCTTCACCCCGCCGCCGGAAAGTTTCGCGATTGGGGATGGGTTGGCAACGAGCGAGCAAATTTCACCGATGGCCGGACACGTCGGCTCTCAGTTCACGAAGGGGCGCGAACGGACGCGAAACCCCAAGATCGCGGTTTCGATCGCGAGGCGGCTGACGCCGGGTGATCGCGTTCCTTGACACCGGCAGGTCGCGAATCTGACAATCCTCGATCGGCCCCGGTTGAAACGGGGTTCGATTTGTGTATGATTTTGGGACGCCGCCGGCGGGCTGCACGGACGCGGCAGAATGCGAAGTTTCTTCAAGCGGTATAGGAGGTCCTGATGGATGTTTCCTGGAAAAAATACATGCAGGTCGGATTGGTTCATTTCATGGCCTTTCCCGAGGTTCTCACGGGAGAGGGGCCGGTGTTGGAGACATTGGACTCGGTGTTGACCGACGATTTCTTCGACGTCATTGAAATTACGACCATACGGGATCCCGAGGTGCGAAAAGCGGCGCGGGAGATGTTGGTTTCCAGCAAGATCGTGGTCACCTACGGAAGCCAACCGGTGCAATTGGTCAACAAGCTCGATCTCAACAGCCTGGATGCCGACACGCGCCAGGCCGCCGTTGAGCGCTGTCTTGCCTGCGTGGATGAAGCCGTGGAGATGGGTTGCCGCGGAGTGGCCTTTCTGAGCGGACCTCACCCGGGCGAGGAGAAGCGGCAGACGGCCACCGACCTGTTGGTGGATTCCTTCGACAGAATCTGCTCCCATGCAGCTTCCAAGGGCGACCTCAAGGTGGTGGTGGAAACTTTCGATTTCGACATCGACAAGAAGGCTCTCATCGGTCCCAACGCCGAGGCGGTGAGCTTTTCGGAGCGGGTGAGGCAGAAACACGACAATTTCGGCCTCATGCTGGACTTGAGCCATCTGCCCCTGCAGAGAGAAACCACCCGGTACGCGCTCCACGTTGCCAAGGATCACCTGGTCCACGCCCACATGGGGAATTGCCTCATGAGGGACACCGCTCATCCGGCCTATGGCGACCAGCATCCCAGGTTCGGCATTGCCGGAGGGGAAAACGATGTGCCCGAGGTGGTCGAATACATCAGAACCCTGATTGAAATCGGATATCTCAAAGAAAACCAGCCTCGCATCCTGAGCTTCGAGGTCAAGCCTCTGCCCGGCGAGAGCAGCCGGATGGTGTTGGCCAATGCCAAACGAACCCTTCGTGAGGCCTGGGAGCTGGTGTAGCCTGACGCTGAACGGACCCGCCGGCAAAGCCGTGCCGTAGATGTTGCGGCGTTGGGGTAGATACTCGCTGCCGGTGGCTGGCCCTCCCGTGGCAATTGACTGCTGATTCGATCGTTGAGACAGGCATCTGGTTCATGACAGCGTAGTCGTTTGGCACATACAACCTGGTCGTTTTGGTGTTTGCCTGCTTGCGGAACGCTCCACAAAACACTGACCACTGACAACTGATCACTAGTCCGCATTTCTCACCAGGGGGCATGATCATGGCGCAGGAATTTTCCCTTCAGCGCGTGCTCGCGACCGAAGAGCGTAGCGGTTTCTACGGTCGAGGGAGCCTGTGCGCGCTGAAGGGAAAAGGACAAGCCAGGGCATGCCCAGCGCCGTCTGTTACCTGCAAGCCCTTACCATGGAGCCAATCAAGGAACTGAAAGATAAACTACCTTTCGTCATGCCACCAGCGGCCTGGTGAGAAATGCGGGCTAGTCACTCGCTTCGATAGAGCGCCGCCTCTTGCCGTAAGAGCCGACTCGTCCTACGGTGCGGATCACGATTGGCAATCAAATAGTCGAGGGCGCAACCCATGCCGTTGCTCGAGATGCAGGCCATCACCAAGCAGTTCCCGGGAGTGCTGGCTCTCGACAAGGCTAACCTGGCGGTGGAGGCAGGAGAGTGCCACGCCCTGGTGGGGGAGAACGGTGCCGGGAAGTCAACCCTGATGAAGATCCTGTCCGGCGCCTACCAGCCTGACGCCGGCAAGATCCGCTTCGGCGGCCGTTTCCACCTGGTGGACTCTCCCATCGTAGCCAGGGATCTGGGAATCACCATGATTCACCAGGAACTGAACCTCCTTCAGGGGATGACAGTTGCGGAGAACATCTTCCTGGGACATGAACTGGCGCGGGGACCTCTGGGATGGCTGGACCGGGAGGCGATGGAACGCCGCTCCGAGGAGTTGCTGGCCAGCTTTGGCCAGGAAATGAGCGGCCGCATTCCGGTAAAGAGGCTCAGCCTGGCCCAGCAGCAAATGGTGGAGATCGCCAAGGCGTTGTCTGTGCGTTCCCGCCTCATCATTATGGATGAGCCTTCCGCCATCCTAACCGAACGCGAATTGTCCGAGCTCTTCAGCCTGATCGGTCGTCTCAAGGAGCAGGGCGTATCGGTGATCTATATCTCCCACCGGCTGGAAGAGATCTTCAATGTGTGCGACCGAACCACCGTGATGCGGGACGGTCGCACCATCGCCACCCGGCCGACCTCGGAACTGGACCGGGAGGAGGTGATCCGCCTGATGGTGGGCCGAGAGCTCAAGTCTTCGGTTCGGCGGGCCGCCCCCAAACCGGGTGCGGAAGTGCTCCGCCTGGAGGGAATTGGACAGGCGGGGAAGCTGGAAGACATCAACCTCAGGCTTTACCGGGGCGAGATCGTGGGGCTGACCGGTCTGGTAGGCGCCGGGCGGACCGAGTTGGCCAGGGTGCTGTTCGGGGTCGAGCTGCCCGATCGGGGACGGATGTTTATGGAAGGGAAGCCGATCCGGCCGCAGTCGCCTCGCCAGGCCATCGATCTCGGAATCGGTCTGCTGACCGAGGACCGCAAGTCTCAGGGACTTGTGCTCGGCATGCGAGTGCGGGAGAACACCACCTTGTCCAGGCTGGGCAAGCTGATGCGCTGGGGCCTGGTGGACTCGTTCAGGGAAAGAGAAAGCGTGCAGGATTTTATCAGGCAGCTGGCTATCAAGACCCCCTCGACCGAGGAGCAGGTGCGCAACCTGAGCGGCGGGACCCAACAGAAGGTGGTGTTGAGCAAGTGGCTCTTCACCGAGAGTCGCATCCTGATTTTCGATGAACCCACTCGAGGTATCGACGTCGGCGCCAAGGAGGAGATCTACCGACTGATGCTTCGGCTTGTCGGCCAGGGCATTGCCATTCTCATGATCTCCTCCGAGCTTCCGGAGGTTCTCAGGCTGTGTGACCGCATTCTGGTGATGCATGGTGGCCGCATTACCGGAGAGCTGTCCCAGGCAGAGGCCGATCAGGAAAAAATCATGGCCCTGGCGATGGGAGTGCACCCGCCGGCGGGCAGGGGAGTTGACGATTTCGGAGCCGAGGGGCCTGTTCAGCCTGAAACCGGTCCGTCATCGGGCGGATAGCCGCCCCCCGCCCCCGACGACGGGACGGATCATACAGAGCGAAACGGGAATGCTTCAGACGAGTGAAGAGTGGAGAGTGAAGAGCTATTCGCTCGACACGCAAAGCGTCTTGTCGGTCTCGACGCAGTCCTTGAGAAAGTGCAACCGGCTCATCAAGCGCTTGGCTGCTTTCAGCACCCTCTGCTGACCACTCTCCACTATTCACTTTTCACCTAGGCGCTCCGCCCTCCCCAACGACGGGGCGACTCATAGGGGCGAAACCGGGGTGTTTCAGACAAGTGCCACCCCTGCCCTGCCGTGCAGATCATTCGAGGGTGAAACAACGAATCTTCATAGCTTGCCGGGAACAAGGACCCTGTACCGTTGGCACGGTTTTCTATCTAATGAACATCGATGCACAGGATTAACAGGATTAGCCCGAAGAGAGCTTCCTGCACGAGAAGCCAGCTCAGGCGATGATCCCGTGCGGTTATGCGGATTCCCGGCATGAAGAGCTAGCCGTCTCCAGAAAAAATCCTGTAAATCCTGTGCATCCTGTGCATCGATGTGAATTAAAAATCTGCCCATGATTGACTTTGAACCGGTTTCCAGCCATTAGGCGCCGGTGTTTGTTTCAAATAAGTTCGGCCCCGCCCCCCGGCAGGGCGGATCATCCGAGAGTGAAACTATGGACGTTCATGGCCTGTCCGGAGTAGGGACAGTTTCAGTAAAACCGGTTTGTTGCATTTGAGAACATCGATACACAGGATGCACAGGATTAACAGGACGAGAGCTTCCTGCACGAGAGGCCAGCTCAG
This sequence comes from Acidobacteriota bacterium, assembly GCA_028875575.1. NCBI lineage: Bacteria > Pseudomonadati > Acidobacteriota > Acidobacteriota bacterium. The sequence continues at coordinate 7,535 of JAPPDF010000056.1, read as the reverse complement.
GCGATGATCCGGTGCGATTTTGCGGATTCCCGGCATGAAAAGCTAGCCGTTTCCTGAAACGAATCCTGTATATCCTGTGCATCCTGTGCATCGATGTTAATCAAAAATTTGCCACGCTGGACCTTGAACCGGTTACCAGCCAACAGAGGTCATGGGGGGAAGCCCACCCGGGAGCGCGGGCCGGGTTACCGGGCCACAGCCGTGTCGACGCGGCAGAGCCGTCCCGCTTCGTGTCCCTTCGTGATCCTTCGTGTGACTTCGTGGATCACTCTTTTTTAGTTTGTTTCAGGTAAGCATGAAGCGCTTTGCCATCGGAGTTGACCTGGGCGGGACCAATCTGAAGCTGGGAGCCATAGGGGAAAACGGCGACCTGCTGGAACACCTGGAAGTGGCGGCGGATGCTCGCAAGGGTCCTGAAGATGTTGTGGGTCGCATGTGCCGGGCCATCCTGGAACTGCGGGACCGCTGGGACGGACGTTACGCTCTGGCCGGGATTGGCGTGGCGGTGGCCGGAATCATGAGGCTGCCCCTGGGTCTGGTGATTGCAGCTCCCAACTTGCCGGGCTGGGCCGGGTTTAATGTTCGCAACCGGATCCGCCGGGAGATGGACGCTCCCTTTACCCTCGAAAATGACGCCAATGCCGCGGCACTGGGAGAGAAATGGATGGGTGTGGCCAGGGAAATGAACCACCTGGCCTTTCTTACCCTGGGGACCGGCATTGGCGGAGGTTTGGTCCTGAATGGCCGGATATGGCACGGAGCCAAGGGGATGGCCGCCGAGTTGGGCCACATTAACGTTCGGCCGGAGGGGCGCTTGTGCAACTGTGGCAACCGAGGTTGCCTGGAAGCCTATGCATCGGCGACAGCGGTGGTAAGGTGCGCTGCCGAACTGGCGGACTCCGGTCAGGCCAGCCCCAAGCTGCAGCGCCTGGTACGCGGGGAGGGACCGCTCACCGCCGATCGCGTCTACGCTCTGGCCCGGCAAGGAGATACATCCGCCAGGTTGGTGTTCCAGGAAATGGGCGCCGCCCTGGGTATCGGCATCGCCAGCTTGATTCACATCTTCGACCTGGAGGCAGTGGTGCTGGGAGGCGGAGCCATCGCGGCCTGGGACGCTTTTCAGAAGCCGATGTTCGAGGAAGTGAAGCGGCGCTCTTTCGTGCAGCAGGCGGATCCACGGCCGATTCTCAGATCCGGTCTGGGCAGTCGGGCCGGAATATACGGAGCCGCCTGCCTCGGATTTCAGGGCGATCATTGATCGAAGGAATGGTCACGCTCCATTCTCGCTCCCGATGGCGGGAATGGCGGCGCCTACCTTCCTTGACAGTCTTTTGTGAAAAATGTTACAAAGCGGCCTGCTTTTGCCCAGGCGCTTGCTGGTGGATGGTGGCCTATTGATTTGATCAGCGCGTTGAGCAATTTGTCGATCTCGGCTTAGTCATTCAACAAGTGGCCGCAAGCCTCCGGCGCGAACGACTCGGGCCTGGCGAAGAGCGTGACAGACCGCTCCGACTCCGCTTTTGGAAACTATCCACTAACCACTCTTCACCAATCACTTCTTGAAAGGTAGTCACCCATGTCCTTTAACGGGGTGGAGATCCCCAAAGAGGGATCGAAAATCGAGCTGGTACAGGGACAACTGAAAGTTCCGGCCAATCCAATCATCCCCTTCATCGAGGGGGATGGGACCGGCCGAGACATCTGGAGAGCCGCGGTGCGGGTCTTCGATGCGGCCGTGGACAAGGCCTGTGCCGGGAAGCGGAAAGTCTGCTGGTATGAGATCTTCGCCGGGGAAAAGGCCTACCGCAAGTTCGGGGAGTGGCTGCCCAACGATACCCTGGACGCCATCAGAACCTTTCGGGTGGCCATCAAGGGACCCCTGACCACTCCGGTCGGTGGCGGGATTCGAAGCTTGAACGTTACCCTGCGCCAGGTGCTGAATCTCTATGCCTGCGTTCGTCCGGTGAAGTACTTTGACGGGGTGCCGTCCCCGGTCAGGGCTCCCGAGAATATGAACGTGGTGATCTTCAGGGAGAATACCGAAGATGTCTACGCCGGCATCGAGTGGCAGCAGGGCAGCCCGGAAGCGGCCAAATTCATCGAGTTTCTGGGCGATAACCTGGGCAAGAAAATCAAGGCCGATTCGGGCATCGGAGTGAAACCCATCTCCATCACGGGGACCCGTAACCTGGTTCGCCGAGCCATTGGCTATGCCATCAGGCATGGCCGCAGGGTGGTGACACTGGTCCACAAGGGCAACATCATGAAGTTTACCGAAGGAGCCTTCCGGGACTGGGGCTACCAACTGGCCCGGGAGGAGTTTCCGGAGGAAACCATCGCCGAAGACGAGGTCTGGAGCAAGCATGGGGGAAAGGTTCCCGAGGGAAAGATCATGATCAACGATCGCATCGCCGACTCCATGTTCCAGCAGGTGCTCACACGCTCGGCCGAGTATGACGTTCTGGCCACGCCCAACCTCAACGGCGATTACCTGTCGGACGCCTGCGCCGCTCAGGTCGGAGGACTGGGGATTGCTCCCGGGGCCAACATCGGCGACGAATACGGGGTTTTCGAAGCCACCCACGGGACGGCTCCCAAATATGCCGACCGGGACGTCATCAATCCCGGGTCGGTTATCCTGTCGGGGTCCATGATGTTCGAGCACCTGGGTTGGGCGGAGGTTTCGCAATTGATCGAGGAGGCGTTCGGCCGCACCATCCAGCAGAAGAAGGTCACCTATGACCTGGAACGGCTCATGAACGGGGCCACCAAGTGCAGGACCAGCGAGTTTGCCGACGCCATCATCCAGAACATGGGGACGTGAAAAGGGGACGTTGTTGAATTACTGGAATAACTGCGATCAGCCGCTGCTGAATTGCTTTGATTCAATAGCGTCTTCTATGTGTTCCTTACAAGTCATTCCAGTAATTCAACAACGTCCCCAGGCTCACAGGGGAACCCACGGCCACAGCCGGGCAGGGAACTGCCATGTTCCCAACGGGGACTGGCCGCGGAACCGAGAGGAGCGATGTCGATGAGAAGAAAAGTGACGATCGTGGGTTCAGGAAATGTCGGCGCCACCGCCGCTCATTGGATCGTGGACAAGGAATTGGCGGATGTGGTGCTGATCGACATCGTCGATGGCGTGCCCCAGGGGAAGGCGCTGGACCTGCTGCAGTCGGGACCCGTGGAAGGATTCGACTCCCACCTGGTGGGAACCAACGATTACAGCGACTCGGCCGACTCGGACATCGTCGTCATCACCGCCGGACTGCCTCGAAAACCGGGGATGAGCCGGGACGACCTCCTGATGAAGAACTACGAAATCGTCAAGGGGGTCACCGAACAGGTGGTCAGGTACTCCCCCGGATGCATTCTGATCGTGGTCAGCAATCCGCTGGATGCCATGGTGCAAACAGCCTACAGAGTCTCCGGCTTCCCCAAGAACCGGGTGATCGGCATGGCGGGCATTCTGGATTCGGCCCGGTTCAGGACCTTCATCGCCCAGGAACTGTCGGTTTCTGTGGAAAATGTCCACGCCTTTGTGCTGGGTGGACATGGCGACACCATGGTTCCGATGCCGCGTTACTCCACCGTGGCGGGAATCCCCATAACCGAGCTCCTGTCTCAGGAGCGAATCGATGCCCTGGTCGATCGCACCGCCAATGGAGGCGCTGAAATCGTGGGCCTGCTCAAGACCGGGAGCGCCTACTATGCTCCCTCGGCCGCGGTGACGGAGATGGTCGAGGCGATCTTCAAGGACAAGCGCAAGATTCTCCCCTGCGCCGCCTTTCTGGAAGGGGAATATGGAGTGAATGGTCTCTTCGTGGGGGTGCCGGTGAAGCTCGGCCGGAACGGAATCGAGGAGATCGTGCAGATCGATCTCCGTCCTGAGGAAGATGCGGCTTTGAAGAAATCGGCGGCCGCCGTAAAGGAACTGGTCGAGATTATCAACGTGTAGCCGGCCCACTCCCTCCTGCCATGGACGGCGCCCGGTCCTACATCATTGCGGTGGCGGCAGTTTCAGGCGAATGACCTCGTAGCGTTCCACGCGGTCGAAGATCTTCCCCGGAAAGAGCCAACTGATCAGCAGTCGCAGCAGACCGAACATCACTCCCGCCACCAGCGTGATCGCGATCACTGCTCCCACGTAAAGGAACACGCTCAGCATCATGTGTCCCACCGACAGGGGCTCCGCCTTGGGGTCCCAGCTCACCGAGGAAACATAGGAGACCTTGTCCAGGAAGGACGAGGCGATCTCCGGGTCTGTCGAATCCAGGACCATCACCACCAGAGGACCCTCCCGCTTGTAGAAGACCTGCCAGCCGGGGTGCTGCCGCATCAACTGCTGGTAACCGCTTTGGAGATACTTGCCGGCCAGTTGCTGGGTGGGATAGATCATCAGCAGGATCCTGGCCGACCCGTTGACCGGCCGGTAGTCCGCCAGCAGGGCTTCGGCTCCGTGGGCCAGACCGAAGAGGTCTTCCTGCCCCAGCGGGATCCTGAGGCTCAAGGCCTGATGCCCCATGAGGAACACCTCGCTTCCCGGGACCAGGTGTTCCCGAGGCAGATAGTCCACAAGCGAGGGAAGCGCCCAGTCGTCAGGCAGCGACCGGGCCAGGAACCGGGCAGCCTCAAGGGCCGCGGCACGCCCGGCGGGCAGGGCGGAACGCCGGATCCGGACGTAGAATCGGCTTTGAGCGAAGGCCACCCAATCATCGCTCTCTTCGGCCAGTCGGGGGAAGCCATCGGGAACCCGGGAATCGGGCTTCCTGAAAAGGGTGAAGAGTCCATAGGCGGCCGGGGCGTCCAACATGCGATAGATCCGGATATCAATGGAACGGTTGCGGCAGCGGAGCTCTTGCCGGCTGAGATCGCGGAATCCGTACTCCGTCAGGATCCGGGATTCCCCGGGTTCGAATGCAGCCGGATCGGGGAGGGTGTGTCGGGCCAAGGGACCCAGGGGCGCGCAGCCGGTCTCCTTGGTCAGCCTCTCGAAGAGCGTTTCCGGTTCGACCGGCGTGCCGGCTGCAGGGCGAGGCAAGGCCAGCCCCAGCAGTACCAGCATGAGCAGTAGTTTCACTTCTTTACCTGTTCCGAGTTCAAGCTAGCCCGAAAGGACGAAGTAAACCGCAAAGGCAACGGCGGCCCCTACCATCAGAGCGTGGAGTTCCCGGTGCTTGCCAGACGCCAGCTTCAGAAAGGTGTAGCTGATGATTCCGGCCCCGATGCCGTTGCTGATGGAGAAGGTGAAGGGCATGAGCAGCAGGGTGAGAAAGGCGGGAACGCCTTCGCCAAGACGACGCCAGGAGATGTCCTGCAGAGCGCCCATCATCAGGAATCCCACCAGGATCAACGAGGGGGCCGTGGCCTGCTTGGGAACGATCCCTGCCAACGGACTGAAAAACATGCCCAGCAGGAAGAGCAGGCCCACCACCACTGCGGTCAATCCGGTGCGTCCGCCTGCCGCGATCCCGGCCGCGCTTTCGATATAGGTGGTATTGCTGCTGCAATTCGACAGTCCTCCCGCAACCGCGCCCAGGGAATCAACCAGCAACACCCGGTGGACTCCGGGAAGTCTTCCGTCCTTCTGGAGGAAACCTCCCTCTTCTCCCAATCCAACTACGGTTCCCATGGTGTCGAAAAAATCGGTGAGCATCAGGGAAAAGACGGCCAGGACCGCCGAAAGCAGCCCCAGATGCGGGAAAAAGCCCCAGTCCCAGCGGCCGAAGATCGCCTCGGGGCCGGTCAGTCCCTGAGGAAGCCCAACCAGGCTGGAGGGCACCGTGGCTGCGCCGCCAAATGCCTGTGGGTTGCCGAACCCGGAATTCAGAAGAATGGCCACCAGGGTGGCGGACAGGATCCCCCAAAGCAGGGCCGCCTGCATTTTGCGGGACATCAGCCAGAGGGTCAGGAAGAAGCCGAAGAGGAACGTCACTATGCCCAGGTCGTCCGGATTGCCCAGGGAAAAAGTACCGCCCTCTCCTCGGGAGATCAGGCCGGCGTTGCTGAAACCGATGATTGCCAGAAACAGACCGATTCCTGCGCCAATGGATTTCTTGAGCGGGGTAGGGATGGCATCCATCATGGCTTCGCGAAACCGGGTCAGCACCAGAACCAGAATGATGAGGCCCTGCAGAAAGACCACCGTCATGGCCTGGACCCAGGTGAGTTGCAACTGGCCGACCAGGTGGAGGGACACCACGGCGTTCAATCCCATTCCGGGAGCCAGGGCAAAGGGGTAGTTGCTGAGCAAGCCCATGAGTATCGAAAGCACCCCGGCGGCCAGGCAGGTGATGCTCAAGACAGCTCCCGACGGCAGGGTGGCTCCGGTCGAATCGGGGATGTCTCCCAGAATCGTGGGATTGACGAAGATGATGTAAGCCATCACCAGGAAGGTGGAGAGGCCGGCGCGGGCCTCCACCGCCAGGGATGTCCGGCGCTGGCTCAGCAGGAAGGTTCGTTCGAGCCAGCTCTGGGCGAATGATGGGTTGTTAACCATAGGTGAAAGAAAGGGCGGTTCCGGAAACAGGCTGCCGGCAGGTTGATGAGCCCGTTTCCCCGCAAGCGCTTTCCATCATTTCGACCGGGGCAGGCGGTTATTGCGTTCCAGGTAGAGAGATCGGTCGGGACAGCGATGCACCGCTTCGACCGGCCTCGACATTCAGGGTGCGGTAAATTCAGTGATGAGACTCAACTTGCCCCACAACACCTTTAAGGTGCCCGCTTTCTGCTCGCCCTCGAGCCTGAGGGAGAGGCGGTCCACCTCGGAGGAAGTCTCCTCCAGCTTCATGGGAACCTCGGCCACTTTGGAATAGTCGGTGCCGTTGATTTGCAAGTGCCATTTCCCTTCCGCGACAAACTTGGCTCTCAGAATGTAGGTTCCCCGGGCCACGGAGCTCTCCCCGAATTTCAGTCCCACCTCGGTGGTCAGGGTGGTGTCCCCGTCCGCTCCCAGGCGCCAGGTCTCGCCGGGATAGATCATTGTCTTGATGTCCCGTCCCTTGAGCGAGGGGCGTCCGTATTCGATGGTGACCGTGCCATTGTCCAGTTCCAGGCTTGTCTCCCCGCGGGGGTTGACTTGTGCATGGAGGATTGGCGTGGATAGGATGAGCATCAACGCACCCGGCAAAAGCTTCTTCATTGCGTTCTCCTTTTGGCTTCCGGAGGTCCGTAAGATTACCTGTCTTCCTGGCAGATTCCGGCCATTATACAGCCGCCCGAGAGGGATTGACAATCGGCCGCGAGCAGGAGTCGTGTTTGACGTCATATAAAGGGAGCTGTGCGTTCCGTGGCAATGCTGTTAAATATCCGCCTTCGCGGCTGCGGGTTGTGAGGGGTTTGGAGCTGCTTTCGACGGCGGTCCCATCACTTCCGATACTGGCGCGCTGCTGTCGCTTGACCGCGCCCCGGCTGCATAAGACGGGTTGGTTCAAAGGTTTGAGACGGGGGTGTTCAAGACTGGACCGGATTCCTGATCTGAGCGACGCGGAACTTCAACTTCTTGTTGGGGGAAGATGTCGGGAAGGGATTGA
>JAPPDF010000055.1 GCA_028875575.1 Acidobacteriota bacterium | reverse complement strand
AATCACTCCCCCCTTGAGGGGGAGTCGCAGAAGCCGAGCCGCAGGCGAAGGCTGATGCGGAGGGGGGCATACGCGGCGCCGCAAAGCAGCGCCGAATGGCGAAGGCTGATGCGGTGGCGGCAAGGCTCGGCTACGGACCGTGCGACAGAGCGGCTCATACCGGTTGCAACCGGAGTGATCCAGACACGGCTAATGCTGATCGCGCCTGGGCGGGATGGGGGTGGCCCTGAGCTCCCGGATCAGCTCGATCAATCCTACAATGGCAGCCTCCAGGAACTGTTGGCCCTTCTCGACGGTCGCCCGGGTGGCATCTCCCTTGACTCCGCTGGCGGTCTGTGAACTCCAGTAGGGCACCAACTGGGCCACCGAGCCCCGGGGGTGGCTCCCGGCCAGCAGGTCGTACTGGAAGCTGGGAGGGAGCGGCGACCGTTCGTCCACGGCCTTGTCCATCTCCACCAGCTCCGGCTTCAGGGCCAGGTAGAGCGAGGTCTCGTATTCCCCGGCGTGGGAGATTCCCCCGAAGTCGGACTCCCGCAGCCTGGCCCCCAGATCCTTCACCTTGCGAAGACCCCAGTGGTTCACGGTGGCGCAGAGAATCTTTCCCTCGTATTCCAGGTTGGACAGGCGGGCGGAGAGATCCAGGGGGGAGGTGTTGCTCCCGTGGCCGTTGACCACCAGGATGCGTTTGAAGCCGTGGTGGGCCAGGCTGCAGCAGACATCCTTCACATAGCGGATGAAGGTGTCCCAGCCGATGGTGAGGGTGCCGTGGAAATCCATGTGGTGGGGGCTGTAGCCGTGGGCCACGGCCGGCACCAGCAGGGATTCGGAGGGAATGCGGGCCACGGCCCGCTCGCAGATCTCCGTGCATAGCCGGACGTCCACATCCACCGGCAGGTGAGGCCCGTGGTCCTCGTAGGTGGCCACCGGCAGCACCGCCACCCGATCCTGTCCGGCGGCTTCTCGAATCTCATACCAGATCATCTCGGCGAAGCGGTACTTTTCCATGGTCCCTCCTGCAGGGGCCGGTGAAGACCCCGCGTGCCGGGCCCCGGTCTGCTGTTCCCATTGAGAGGAAGCCGGTGACACAGGATCAGCAGCGCGGAGTGGTTCCGCCAGATCCCTTTATCGCCAGGCCTCTCGGAAGAAGCGCAAGGCATTGTCGCTCAGGATGCCCCCAGCCACCTCCTTCCCGTAACCGGCCTTGCCGAGCACCGCCGGAAATCCCTGCAGGTCGGCGATGGTGTCCACGTCGGTGGGAGTGACCTCGGCCCCGAAGCCCCCGTCCATGTCGGTCCCGATGGCGATGTTATCCAGCGAGCCGCCGGCCAGGTCGCCGATGCGCTCGATGTGGGGGATCAGCCCTTCCATGCCGTACTTGGAGACATAGGTCGATCGGTCGGGCTTGTTTTCCCACACCACCTCGGGATCGATGAACATCTGGCAGAACACCAGGCCGATGATGCCGCCCCGGCGCACCAGCTCTCGAATCATGTCGTCGGTCAGGTGGCGCTGCCCCCGAACCACGGATCGAGAGACGCAGTGGGAAGCCATTACCGGTCCGTCCCAGATCTCCAGGGACTCCCAGACGGCCTGATCGGCCATGTGGGTGATGTCCAGAACCATTCCTGCCTCTCGCATGGCGCGGTATAGCTCCTTGGCCGGCGGCTTCAGCCCTCCCACCGTATTGGTGCCGTGAATGTAGGTGTTGTGCCCGAAGTGAGCCGGTCCCACCACGCGAAGCCCGGCGTCCCACCAGAACTCCACGTCATCGGGATCGATGATGGGGTCGGCGCTCTCCATGGAGAGCACGTGGTAGATGGGGGTGTCGTCCCTCGGGTCTTTCCAGGCTTCCACGGCTTCGTTCAGGTCCTGAAGGGACTTGACCGGCTTGATCTGGCCCCGTCGAGCCATCACCTGGTAGTAGGCCAGGTGCCCGCGACCCATGCCGATGGCCTGCTCCTGGGTTCTCATGCCATCGCGCATGGCGCCCCGCCGACTGTCAATCCGGGACATGATGGTGCTGAGCATGATGCCCACGCTGCCCCGGCGCATCTCCGGGAAGGTGACGGTGCACAGACCCACGTTGTAGTCGGAAGCCACCTGAGGAGGCTCGCCGGCCTCCTGTTGCCTCACCTGGTGCGCGGTCAGGGTGAGGTTGCGATTCCAGAAAAGCGCATCCCAGGCCAGGTCCAGGTGCAAATCGATGATCAGGGGCTGTGACATGGGCTCTCCAGGGAAGGGTCGGGGTGGAAGTGGGAGCGGCGCCGAAAGGGCCGGGCGAGCAGTCTGTCCGCTACGCCCCGCCGCGGACTGGTTGGGAATTGTCACACAAGGCCGCCGGCGATGCAAATGGGACGCTCCCCGGGAGCGCGGGCGTCCCGCCCGCATCCTTATTCCGCCATCCCCCCTCCCCCGCCAGACCCTGGCCGACCTGGCTCCCCGTTACGCCGGTTCGCCGGAGACACTGTGGTAAGATTCTCCCCTCCAGGCGGCAGCACAGGTTATTCCAGTAATTCAACAACGTCCCCTTGAGACAAGGAAGTCGCGCCATGAAAGCCGGAAATCCACGCCAGGAGTTCAGGTCCCGGTTGGGGCGAACCCTGCGGCGCATCTGCCTCTGCGGCTGGGCCCTTCTGCCGGCCTCCCTGGGCTGGACGGCCGAGGCTCCGGAAGACCAGGTTCACCTGTTCCGATCCCTCCCGGCCGACCGCAACCGCGTCTACCAGGGGCCGCCGGGCAGCGGCGGAGGTCATCCCCTGGTCTGCCGGTTGGGCAACGGCGAGGTTCTGGCCGTATTTCAGGCGTGGGACGCGGATTCCGACTGGCGTATTCTGTCGTCCCGGTCGGGGGACGGTGGGCTTCACTGGAGCGAGCCCCGGGTCCTGGTGGACGGCCCGGACAGCGAGGGGAACCTGGCTCTGGGAGTGCTGCGGGACGGCACCGTGCTGTTGGGCTTTGAGACCTTCCAAATCCTGCGAGGCAAGGATGCCCCCCCGGCACGCTATCTTGCCTACCAGGTCATGCGCTCGAGCGACCACGGCCGAACCTGGAGTTCTCCGGTGAAGATTCCCGACGATCCCGATTCCCTGGCCCTGGCTTCCTATTCCTCCATCCTCCAGCTTCCCGACGGGACGGTTCTGATGCCTCTCTATGCTTACGTTGAGGGCGAGGAGGGTGAGGCCGGCCAGCAATCATCCCCCAGGCACTTCAGCTACCTGTACCGCTCCCGCGACGGCGGTCGAAGCTGGGGAGACCGCAGCCTGATTGCCCCCGGCTTCAACGAGACCAACCTGGTCCGTCTGAAGTCGGGAAAGCTGCTGGCGGCGATGCGGGAAGAACAGAAGCCCCCCGGACGCAGCGCCCTGGCCGAATCGAGTGACGGGGGCCGTCACTGGAGCCGGCCGCGTTACGTCACGGGAGCCAGCCAACACCCGGCCGGCCTCCTGCAGATGCCCGACGGCACCGTTGTTCTGAGCCACGGGGTGCGCCACCCACCCTATGGCGCCCAGGCGCTGCTGAGTCGGGACGAGGGACAAACCTGGGACCGGACCCGAAAGCTCATGCTCGGGTACCACTCCTCGGGCGGCGGCGGTTATCCCTGCACCATCCGCCTGGACTCGGGCCATCTGCTGACCCTCTACTACGGCAACTCCCGCCAGGGTGGACAGAGTTGCCCCTTTGTGGAGGCCGTGCGCTGGAACCTGCCGTGATCTAACCATCTTCTCTGCCAGTCATGCCGTCCCCGGAGAGTCAACCGTGAAAATCACCGATCTGAAAGTGTTCCACATGGCGGGAGGCCACGCCAACTGGATCTTCGTGAAGCTCTACACCGACGTGGGCCTGACCGGCGTGGGCGAGTCCTCCATGGAGCGCCACGACCCCCTGCTGATCCGGGCCTTGGAGTCGTTCAAAGACTTTCTCATCGGCAGGGATCCCCACCGGATCGAGCTGATCTGGAACTCCCTCTACAAGCAGACCTTCTGGTACGGGCAGCTCATCCAACTGGCCGCCCTGAGCGGGGTGGAGCAGGCCCTCTGGGACATCAAGGGCAAAGCTCTGGGGGTTCCCGTCCACCAGCTGCTGGGAGGGCGCCTGAGGGACCGGGTTCGGGCCTACGCCAATGCCTGGGCCTTCCAGGGCGTGGTGACCGAGACCGGGGACGAGGACACCCCCGAATCGGTGGCCCGCCAGGCACAGGCCATGGTGGATCAGGGATTTACGGCCATGAAATGGGACCCTTTCCGCGACGGCGGACAGGTCATCTCCAGGAGCGAGGAGAACTACGCCCTGGAGTCGGTCCAGGCGGTTCGCGAGGCCGTGGGCCCCGACATCGATCTGCTCATCGAATGCCACGGCCGATTCAACATGTGGAGCGCCATTCGGATCGCCCACAAGCTGGAACCGCTGGACCCCTTCTTCTACGAGGAACCCATTCCGCCCGACAACATCGACGCCATGGCCGAGGTGCAGCGGGCCATTCGCATCCCGGTCGCCACCGGCGAGCGCCTCTACACCCGCTGGGACTTCCGGCCGCTGCTGGAAAAGCAGGCCGCCCGTATCATCCAGCCCGACATCTGCCACGCGGGCGGCATCCTGGAACTGAAGAAGATCGCGGCCATGGCCGAGACCTACTACGTCAGCGTCCAGCCCCACAACTCCAACGGTCCCCTGTCCACCGTGGCCAGCCTGCATCTGGACGCCTGCATTCCCAACGTTCAGATCCAGGAATTCTTCTACCCCTACCTGGAGCGCTACAACCAGGTCCTCACCGAGCCCATCCAGTACCGCGACGGGTACCTCACCATCCCCCAGGGCCCGGGCCTGGGCACCGACATCGACGAAGAGGCCATCCGCAGGTATCCTCCCATGAAGATTCCCCAGGAAGCCACCTGGATGGGCTCCTACTGGTAGGGGCTAACGGGGCTGGTATCGGTGATGTTGTGGGTAATCCCAAACGACGCTACGATTGACAAATTCCCTTGTTAGCTATATTCTTAGCTAACTAGTTCCCAGAAGGGTTTGCGATGATCACCGTGAATGTCCATGAAGCAAAAACCAACCTGTCGCGCCTGCTGGCACAAGCCGAGGCAGGTGAGGTGGTCATCATTGCCCGCAACGGCAAGCCGGTGGCGCGTCTGGCGCCTGTCCCAACGCGGGGCAGGCCTCGACCCGACGTCTTCAAAGGGAAATTTGTCCTTCCGGACAGTTTCTTCGACCCGCTGCCCGAGGAAGAGTTGAAAGCGTGGGAAGGCGGTTGAGATTGCAGCTACTGTTCGACACCCACGCACTGATTTGGTGGCTTACCGACAGCAGCCGACTACCTGAGGCGGTGCGTCGCGCCGTTTTCGACCCATCCAACGAGAAACTGATAAGCGCGGCAACGGCGTGGGAAATCACTACCAAACATCGACTCGGCAAATTGCCGGGATCCGATCCGATCGCTGCTGACTTCACCGCAGTTATAGCCCGCCAGGGTTTCGAGGAACTTTCAATCACCGTCGAAGACGCTGCCCGCGCCGGCGCCATGCCGGGTCCCCATCGTGACCCCTACGACAGAATACTCATCGCCCAGGCGCTGGCCCGCAACCTGGTTCTTTTATCCAGTGAGTCTCTTTTCGACCGCTACGGAGTTCGCCGACTGTGGTAGGGCTGGCCTTGTGGTGGTCCTGCTTGTCGATCATCCATGTACACCGAAGGGTATTGCCGATCATTTTCTCGAATAAGTGATCGACGAATTACGTTGCCTGCCAGAGATGTAACCTCCCCGCGAGCCCGTAGTAGCTTGTCATAGCTCCACGCCATAGCTTGTCAAAGCTCGAAACCAGGCTACCCCTCATTGAACACGAATCCCTTCGAGTTCGAAGGCTTCCGGCCTCATACTCTGGCGGTCCTCTCATTCCCCCACCATTGATAATCCCGGCCGTTGCTGCCATAATGGCGGCGTCGTGCATGCGCTTTGGAACGTTGCTCAGGGAGGTTTCTCGATGGCGGATCCGATGATCGATGAGGTGGAGGAAATCGTTGCCAACGCGGGTTACGAGGTGGTCAAGGTGGAAGGCGATACCCTTCAGATCAGGGACCTGGAGAGCGGGATCTCGGTCTCCTGCGTGTTGGAACACGACATTCTCTACAACACGGTCTCCTGCCAGGTGGTGGATTCCGGTTCGGTCACCCCTGCCCTGATGGCACGGATGCTGGATGCCCAGAACGGCATCTCCACCTCCGCCTTCCAGCTTTACGACCTGGAGAACGGCAAGACGGCCATCACCCTGAACAACTTTGCCAAGCTGCAGAGCCTGGGCGAGGACGATCGGGACGATATCCTCTCCTGCATCAGCTTCCTGGTCGGGGATGTCTGCGAGGCCAGGGACCTGCTGGGTTAGTTTCGGAGTGCCTGACCCGCTTTTCTTACCAAAGGAGTCGACAACCATGGGGATCCTGGACAGATTGTTTCGAGTCAGCAAGGGCAAGCTCAACGAAGGCGTTGACAAACTGGAGGATGCCACCTTCGAGTCGACCCTGCGGCAGAGCATTCGGGACATGGAGGACCAGCTTCACCGGGTGATCCGGTCCGCCGCCGATGCCATGAGCAACTGCAATCGCCTGGAAGCCGAGTACGGCAAGCATCTGGAGCAGTCCAAGGACTGGGAAGGCAAGGCCCGGAAGGCCCTGCTGGCGGGCAACGAAGATCTGGCCAGGAAAGCCCTGGCCAAGAAGACCGAATGCGACCAGCAGGCGGCATCTCTCAAGGATGCGGTGGATCAAGGCGTGGCCGCCCGCGACAAGCTCAAGAACCAGGTAGAGCAGCTCCGCCGCAAGATCGACGAGTCCAAGCGCAAGGCCAGCACGCTCATCGCCCGGAAGAACGCCGCCAACGCCCAGAAGAAGATGGCCCAGGTGATGAGCGGTCTGGGAACCGACGACAACGCCTTTGCTTCCATTTCGCGTTTCGAGGAGGCCGTCAACCGGGAAGAGGCCACTGCCAAGGCCTACGAGAACATGTCGGTCGGCGCCGACCCCGATCTGGAAAAAGAGTTTGCCGCCCTGGATGTCTCCACCACCGACAGCGAGCTGGACAGGCTGAAGGCCGAGGTGGAGTCCTCCAAAAGGCCGTAGGCCGGGGGCAGACTGCACCTCGCCATGACCGAAGTCCTCATCCTGATCCTGCTGGGCCTGGCGGGCTATCTCCTCTACAGGGCGCTTCGCAAGAAAAAGCCCAAGGCGGAGGCCTTGCCCCAGAGAGCCGACCTGGCCAACCTCACCATCAAGGATGCAACCCGGGGGGACAACATCATCCTTTCCGGAGCCGGACACTCCTACGAGGACCTCTCCTTTACCGTGGACCGACTGAACCGCTACGAGTCCAACGACGAGCAGTGGTTCGAGTTGAGCGGCTTCAGCGCCGGCAAGAGGGTATTCCTGGAGTGGTCCGAGGACGACGAACTGGAAATCACCCTTCAGAGGCAGGGTGAGCTGCACCTGGAAGCCATCGGCGTCTCCGAGGAAGATCTGGCCCAAATGGACGAGGAGAGGTCACGGTCCCGTTTCATCGAGTATCAGGGCAAGCGATGGAACTACCGGGAAAGCGCCGAGGCCGGTTACTTCAAGGACGACGGGCCGGAGGGCGAGGGATTCTACTACTGGAAGTTCGATTGCGATGAGTTTCAGCTCTTCATCGAGAAGTATGAGGGCGACCCCTTCGAGGTCGGCATCTCGGAAAAAATCAGCCCCAGCCGGGTCAGGATCTTCAGAGCCTAGCCGGTAGTTCTCACCGGCAATGGGCGCCCGGCACGGGCTCTGACCGACAGCCTTCACCACAGGATCCAAACGACGGTGCCGCAACCATCTTCCCTGTCATGCACCGAGCGACCGGTTGAGAATCGCAGGCCGGGGCTCGCCGTACAATACCAGGACACTTCCCACCGAAATCTACGCCTCTGCCTGTTTCGGCAGGCCATCGACACCTCCCGCTTCAAGGTCGTGTCCTCGGCTGGCCTGCGCCACCTCGACCTGGACTTCCGGGTTCACGTGATCGGGGCCAGCCACCTGATCCAGTGCGGGCGCTGGTCGGAACTGCTCTCCTGCGCCGCCGAAAGCGAGATGGCTCCGGTCTTTGCCCTGGGGCCCGACTTCTCCGGCCGGCAACCCTTCCGGTACCTGGACGGGGATCTTCACTTCGAATTCGAAATCGGGCTCATTCCAACAGAAGGGGATTCGGGGCTGGAGCAGCTGGATCGAGCGCAGGCACGGATCAGTCGCTATCCGATCCACCTGGCCTCGGAGTTTGCGGCCGAGGATGCCGGCCATTGCCCGCCGGTGACCTGCCTGGGAGTGAGCCCCCTGGAGCGGGGGCTGGAAGTGAGTTCCCTGCACTACTATCCCCAGGAGTCCACGGCGGTCTTGAGCCGTTCAGTGACGTCGGTTCGGTAGGAGGAGAACCATGGACAGACAATCCCTGCTCTACGCCTCGGCCGGAATCGCAGTGCTGGCTCTCCTGGTGGTGGTTCTCACCTACTCGGGCGGAGGGTTGAACCCGCAGACCCAAGCCGGTCTGGCCACCGCCGAGCAGCTACTGAACACCTCGCGGACCAATTATGGCGAGCTGAGCCGCGAGGCCCGCTCCCTGATCGACTCCATGACCGGGCTGCCTCAGGCCAGGCGGGAGCAGTGGCTGACCCGACTGGACCAATCGGAAAAGGACCTGGAATCTGCCTCCAACGCGCTGGAACAGGCCACGGAACTGGCCGCCCAGGACGACGATGAACTGCGGGTGGAGATCGAACGCCGCATCGACCAGGCCAGGCAGAAGCGGACCCAGGCGTTGCAGACCGCCAGCGAGATCCTGGATGTGGCCAGGACCGTCAGCGAGGTGGACAAGAATCGCGGCCGCTACGTCGGGGAGGTCCGTGCCGGCTATCGCCAAATCGCAGCCTACCGCCCCGCCAGCGTCGCCGGCGCTCGCAGAGCCATGATCGACTGGCCCGAGAAAAAAGCCGACTTGAGCCAGGCCATCCAACAGATAGCTGACGTCAAGGCCCGGTCGGAGTCCCTGTGGAAGGAGCGCTCCCGGGCCATCGGCGCGCCCGACGCCGATGCCTTGCTGATCCTGGAGACCCACCAGAGCTTCCAGGCCGACGGGCTGCAACTGGCGCGCCTGGACAGCCAGCTCGGCCAGCGGGTGGGTCAGCTCTATCTTTCCTGGGACAGAATCCTGGTGGACATGGACATCCGGGAAGGTGAGACCCTGACCCTGCACCACAAGTACAAGACGGTGACGGTTCAAATCCAGGATCCCCAGAAGAAACAGGGCGCCCACTCCGAAAGCGAGGCCTGGGTTCAGGTTACCAAAGCCACTTTCGACGCCCTGGAAGACAAGCTGGGGATGTCGGTGGCCCGCAAGCCGGCGGGAAAATACGAGGAAGAAGCCGAATCCCTGGCCCAGCCCGCCGGTTATTCCTACGTGGCGCCCCCAGGGCAAAGTAACCAGTATGGGCAATGGCGCCGGGACAGTTACGGCGGTTCCTTCTGGGTCTTTTACGGCCAGTACATGTTCATGCGCTCCATGTTCTGGGGACCCGCCTACCAGCCCATCCTGCCCCGAGACTACAACGACTATCGCAGATCCTACACCTCGGGCAGAACCTACTACGGCCGCACCGCCGCCGGCCGGCCTCGCTACGGCACCAATAGCCGGACGACGGCTTCCACCTATCGGTCCTCTCGCTACGTGAGAAGCGGGGGCTATCGAAACTCCTATTACAAGCGGAGCGGCGGCAACCTCAGGGGGTATCGATCGTCTCGATTTCGCACCGCCAGCGCCGGCGGACGGGGCGGCTCCTATGGTAGTCGCGGCCGCCGCTCCTTTTTTGGAGGCAAGTGACCATGGACTGGATCGAACTGGGAGTCAGCCTGTGCTACGTGGTTCTCGGCGCGGTCATTCTGATGATCGCCAAGTTCGTCAACGACCTGCTCACGCCCTACGCCCTCGACGAGGAGCTGACGGTCCGGGACAACCCGGCCATCGGGCTGAGCCTGACCGGTTATTACGCCGGGGTCATGACTATCTTCCTGGGCGCCTCCACCGGAACCGAGGGCGACCTGCTGGATCTCAACCGGCTTCTTCCCGAACTGGGGGTGGTGGCCGCCTACGCCCTGGGCGGAATCGTCCTCCTCAATCTGGGCAGAAAGCTCCTGGACAGGCTGGTGCTGCGCCACTTCAGCATCTACAAGGAACTGGTCCAGGACAGAAACGTGGGGACAGGAGCGGTGCTGTGCGGGGCCTATATCGCCACCGCTCTCATCCTGGCGGGAGCGATCTACGGTGAAATTCCCCCCGAATCCGCCTTTGCCGGAGCCTGGACCGGCCCCATCACCGCCCTGTGCTACTTCGTTGCGGGTCAGGTGACTCTGGTTCTATTCTCCTTCTTCTACCAGTGGATCACCCGCTACGACATTCACGCCGAGATCGAGAAGGACAATCCGGCGGCGGGAATGGCATTCGGCGGCAACATGGTCGCCCTGGGCATCCTGTTGCTCAAGGCAAGCGCCCACAACTTCGAATCCTTCAGCGACAGTCTCACCGAATACGCCAGCCTGGCGGCCGTCGGCTTCGTGGCACTCTTCCTGTTGCGTGAACTGGTCGATCACGCCCTGCTGCCACGGACCCGCATCGCCCACGAAATTGCGGTCGACAGAAATCTGGGAGCCGCCTGGATCGAGGCGGTGGTGGCCATCGGCATGGCGTCCATCCTCTTTTTCATGCTCTAAACCCTTATCTCCCCATGAACCGATTCCGACATGCCCGGAAGGTGCTGGCGGCGTCCATGTTCGTCATGGGGGCTTGCGGGATTGCCTACGAGTACACGCTGGGGGCACTGGGCAACAACCTGATGGGTTCCTCCCATGAGCAGATCTTCGTGGTCATCGGGTTGATGATGTTTGCCATGGGCCTGGGAGCCACCCTGCAGAAGAACATCAACGGCAACCTGGTGGACAAGTTCCTGCTGGTTGAGATCCTGCTGGGGCTGACGGGAGGGATCAGCGCTCTGGTCATCTACCTGGCCTATGTCTATTCCTCCAGCTACATGCTGCTGCTTTGGGGATTCTCCCTGGGGATCGGCATCCTCATCGGTCTCGAAATCCCCCTGCTGATCCGCATCAACCGCGAGTATTCGGCAAGCCTCAAGACCAACCTGTCCGAGATCCTGAGCATGGATTACGTGGGCGCGCTGGTGGGCGCCCTGCTGTTCACCTTCGTCCTCTTCGCCAACCTGTCCGTCAACCAGATCGCCGTGGTCCTGGGATGCGCCAACCTCCTGCTGGCCCTGCTGGGGCTGGCCTACTTCCGCCCCCTGCTGCGCCACTTCAGGAAACTCCTGCTGCTCTCCTGCGCCAGTGTGGCGCTGCTGGGCTGCCTGCTGGCCCTGTCGGAGGACTGGCGGGTATCGCTGGAGCAGCGGACCTACAGCGATCCGATCATCTATAGCCATACCTCCAGGTACCAGCACATCGTCATGACACGCAGGAACGACCGGCTCAGCCTCTTCATCAACGGTCACCTGCAGTTCAATTCCCGGGACGAGCGGATTTACCACGAGATGCTGGTCCACGTTCCCTTTTCGGTGACTTGCTCGCGCGCCAGGGTGCTGATTCTCGGAGGTGGAGACGGCCTGGCGCTCAGGGAGGTGTTGAAATACGATGGGGTGCGGCGGGTGGACCTGGTGGACATCGATCCCTCCGTGACCGACCTGGCAGCCACCCATCCCGACCTGGTTCGACTCAACCGGGGAGCCCTGCTGGACGACCGTGTCACCTTGCGTCCGGCGCTGGGTGTCTCCGAGGGAGAAATACAGACCGTCTCCCGTCCCAGCAAGCTGGCCTCCTCCATGCTTAGCGACACCGTCTATTCCCAGGCCAAGGTCCGGGTGTTCAACCTGGACGCCGACCTGTTCGTTCGCAGCCTGCAGGGACCCTACGATCTGGTGATCATCGACTTTCCCGATCCGAAATCGGTGGGCACGGCCAAGCTCTACTCCCTGGATTTCTATCGCAGGCTGGCCCGACAACTCGGTTCCAGCGGCCTGGTGGCGGTGCAATCCACCTCGCCCTACCACTCCAGGGAGATGTTCCTGTGCATCGGAAAAACGCTGCGGGCCGCCGGCTACCGGGCCCTGCCCTACCGGCAGAACGTCCCCAGCTTCGGGGAGTGGGGATGGCACCTGGCTTGGCTGCACGACCAAACGAGCGAGTCGGACATGAAGGAAGAGCTGGAGGGACTGACA
Source organism: Acidobacteriota bacterium (assembly GCA_028875575.1). Lineage (NCBI taxonomy): Bacteria > Pseudomonadati > Acidobacteriota > Acidobacteriota bacterium. Next base: position 71,824 of record JAPPDF010000055.1, on the reverse strand, counting down.
TCCATCGAGGTCCCGACCGGATATCTCACCGCGGCCCTGGTCTCCAACGCCACCGCCTTCGGCAAGCGCTGGCTCGACGACGCCCACATCGAAATCAACACCAAGTTTCGCCCCACCATTCTCCAATACCACCGACAGTCCTGGAGAAACTGAGAGCTGTTCCCCGAACCTCCCGGGACCGTGACATTCTCCGGACGAATCCCTATACTTTGCCCTGTTTCTACACGGCTCAAAAGGGGGGGGAGGCCAGCATGCGGACTACATGGAGTTTTCATACTGCCGGAGCCATTCACTTCGGCAGAGGCGCCACCGATCAACTGGGTGAGATTGCTCGGGAACTGGGAGCGAGCCACGCCCTGGTAGTCACCGACACGGCTCTGGTGAAAGCCGGTCTGGCCGACCAGGTGCAGTCCCGGCTGGCTTCCGCTGGTGTGCGGGTGACCCTCTTCGACGGCGGGGAGCCGGAACCTTCCATCGCCGCACTGCTCCGCTGCCACGACTTCGCCTCCCGGCACAAGCCGGACCTGCTGGTGGGATTGGGAGGCGGCAGCAACATGGACCTGGCCAAGACGGTGGGTGTCCTGCTCACCTACGGAGGCCAGCCCCGGGACTACATGGGTGAAGGGAAGGTTCCGGGCCCCATCCTGCCGCTGATCGCTGTGCCCACCACGGCCGGAACCGGCTCCGAAGTCACCCATGCGGGAATCCTGACCGACACCGAGAACAACATCAAGGTGGCCATCGCCAGCAACTATCTCAGGCCCCGGGCGGCGGTGGTGGACCCGCTCATGACCGTGACCTGTCCTCCCAAGGCCACGGCAGACAGCGGGATCGACGCACTCACCCACGCCGTGGAAGCCTTCATGGCCACCGACAGCTCCCAACTTGTAATTCCAGAGGGCGAAATTTCCATCTATCAGGGCCGCAATCCCCTGGGGAACGCCATGGTGGAGCCGGCGGTCAGCCTCATCGCGAGCCATCTTGCCGACGCTGTCAGGGACGGTCGGAACCTGGCGGCCCGGGAGGGCATGCACCTGGCAGCGCTCATCGCTGGAATGGGATTCAGCAACGTGGGCGTGGGCGCGGTCCACGCGCTGGAATACCCCATCGGCGGGGCGGTGCATTGCTCCCACGGCTGTGGCAACGGTCTGCTCCTGCCCTATGTGATGGAGTTCAACAAACCGGCCCGGGTGGAGGCCGTGGCCCGCCTGGCCGAACTCATGGGCCTTTCGGTGGAGGGCCTGTCCCTCGAGGCTGCCGCAGACGCCGCCATTGAGCGGGTGCGGGCCTTGAGGAAGGAAATCGGCATCCCCGACAAGCTCCGGGAAATCGGAGTGCAGGAACACCAGCTCCGCTCGTTCGCCGAGGCAGCATTCGGGATCAAGCGGCTCATGCGCAGCAATCCCCGTCAGGCCACGGTGGACGACCTGGAGGGCATCCTGCAGGCTGCGTTTTAGAGGAAGGAAGGAACTACCGGCCGGTGTTCTGTCTCAGGAATAGGGTTGTCATCTTTCGGAGCACAACGGTGCCTGTTGGCTGAAACGCAACGGGCTTCTCCTAACAACCGTTTCCCGGTGCAACCTCCATCGGAGATGGCAACACTATTTCTGGGACAGGACACCAACTACACCAGTTCGTGGAGCGGCTGCCCCATGACATCATCGATGGAGTTGGCGATGTAGAGGGGACGGCCTCCGGGGTTGACGTACTCCTTGGTCCAATCGATGCCCATGGCCTTGTAGATGGTGGCAAAGAGGTCGCCCATGGTGACCCTGCGTTCGGCCACCTGAGCCCCCTGCTCGTCGCTGGCGCCCACCACTCGCCCGCCCTGAATGCCTCCACCCCCCAGAATCAAAGACCAGCAGTCCGGATAGTGATCCCGCCCGTTGTTGGCGTTCAGATGGGGGGTGCGACCGAACTCGCCCATGGCCAGCACCACGGTGGAATCCAGCAGTCCGCGCTGCTGCAGGTCCTCCAGCAAGACCGAAAGGGTCTGGTCCAGGGTGGGGGCCAGCTTGTCCCGCAGCCTCTGGTCGTTGTCCTTGTGGGTGTCCCAGGCCCCGTGAGCGTATCCTGAGGTGGTCACAAAGCGGCAGCCGGCTTCCACCAGGCGGCGAGCCAGCAGCACGCTTTGACCGACCCGGGTGCGTCCGTAGGCATCCTTGGTCCGGTCCGACTCCTGGGACAGATCGAAGGCCTGCTTGACCCTGGGCGAGAGCAGCATGGTCAGGGCCTGGTTGGTGAAGCGGTCCATTCTGCCGAATTCGGCGTGCTTCTCCTTCTGGCGGAACCCCCGATCCACCACCTGCAGAAACGACCGGCGGTCGGCAATGTCGTCAGCCGTCAGGGTATCGGGCAGGGACAGGTCCGGAATCTGAAACGACTTCTGGCTGGGATCGGGCAGAATGATCGGATCGTATTCCGAACCCAGAAAGGCCGAGGTGTAGGCATCCATGTAGGAGAAAAAGTCGGTCTCCTGGTGCTCCGGGACCATGATGTAGGGTGGAAGATTGTTCCTCGAGCCCAGTTCCTTGGAGATGATCGACCCCAGGCTGGGAAACTTCAAGGCCGGATTGGGGCGGTGGCCGGTCAGCGCGTAGTGGGTGCCCTGAGGATGGTTGTTCTCTTCGGTGTGCATGGAGCGGACAATGGCCAGCTTGTCCATGTGGCCGGCGATTCGGGGAAAGATCTCCGAAATCTGAATGCCGTCGGCCCGGGTGGGAATGGCATTGAACTGGCTGTGGGGCTTGGGGTCCCAGGTGTCGATCTGGGAGGGACCTCCCTCCAGCCACAGCAGAATGCAGGCCTGGGCTTTTTGCTTGGAACGGGCGGCGGCCGGCGTGGCCGCTTCCAGGGCCAGGTACTGCCTCAGGTTCAGTCCCAGCAGGCTGAGAGCACCCACTCTGAGGAATTCCCGGCGTGGCCGGCAACACCCAAGCTGATCGATCGTCAGGTCCATTGGCACATCCATCAGTGATTATAGGTAAACTGGCGGGAGGCCAGCAACCCCCAGGCCAGATTTTCCACACCCTTACCGCGAGATGGAGCCCCCTCGATCAGGGCCTGGAGCCGGGTTTCCTCTTCAGCCGTCGGAAAGCGGGAAAGGGCCGCCAGATAGAGTTCCCGGACGATCTCCCGGTCGGAGACGCCGGCCGACAGGAGTCGACTCACACGTCCTCCCTTGGCTGCAATCTTGGTGGTGTAGGTGGAGCCGACCAGCAGGTGCAGGGCCTGCCTGAGGGTGGAACGGTAGTCGCGCCAGGGCATGCTGTCCCGGCTGACGGGCCGCCCATAAACTTCCAGAAACTGGGAGGGTGTGACTTCCGGAACCAGCTCGATGGCCCGGGTCCCCTTGGGCTCGGTGCCTCCACCCACGTACTCGTGAACGGCAAAGGCCTCCTCGATGCCGGTCACCCTTGAAATGGCGTCCAGCAGGATCTCGGCCTCCAATCGGCGAGGCAGAGCTCTGGAGTGGTTGACCTCATCCTCCCGATTGGTCGAATTGAGGTCTCCTGAAAGTTGATAGGTTCCGGACCGGGCGATGGCGCGCATCAGATGCTTGAGATCGTAGCCGCTGAGTCGGAAATCCTCGGCCAGCGCCCCCAGCAGCTCGGGATGGCTGGCGGGGTTGCCGGGCCTGAAATCGTCCACCGGCTCGACCAGGCCCTTGCCGAAGAAGTTGGCCCATACCCGGTTGACGATGGCCTGGCTGAAGTAGGGGTTCTGCGGCGACGTCATCCAGTCCGCCAGCTGCTCCCTGGGGTTGATGCCCGTGGAAGGGGGCAGTGAGCCGTCCAGGAAACTGGGGGCCACTTCCCGCCGGCGGCGGGGGTGAATCACCTTGGGCCCTTCCGGCTGTTCCTCGTTCCCGGAAGTGTCATCCATGAAGACGGAGAGGTCGCGGATTCGGGTCAACTGTCCGTAAAAGGCGGTAATTCCCCAAAACTGATCCTGGGTCCAGGTCTCGTAAGGATGGTCGTGGCATTGAGCGCAGTCCAGGCGTATCCCCAGGAAGACCCGCACGTCCTCTCCCATCTTCTCGTGGGGACGCATGACTTCCCCGCTGATGGACTTGATGAAATGCCGGGTGGGCCCGCCGTTGCCCTGGCTCGCGACCCGTTCCCTGGCCATCTGGTCGTAGGGTTTGTTGCGGGCCAGGCTTTCCCGGATCCAGCTCTTGTAGACGTAGGCATTGCGATAGACCACCCGGAAGAAGTCCGCAAAGCGGAAGGTCCAGTAATCCACGAATTCGGGCGAGTTCAGCAGCCGCTCGATCAGATGCTCCCGCTTGAGAGGATTCCGGTCGGCCAGGAATTCGCGCACGCGCTCAGGGGGCGGCAGGGTCCCCGTGAGGTCCAGACAGACCCGCCGCAGGAAGGCGGAGTCGCTTGAGAGGCCCGCCGGAACAATGTGCAGGTCTCGCAACCGATCGAAAACGACGTCATCGATGAAGTTGCGTCTGGCCACCTCCGGATAATGGTCCAGCGGTTGTCGAATCACCCCGCAGCGGACTTGAACCAGCTTCCCGGCCGCCCGTACCGTCACTCTGGCCTGTCCCGGCTTGAGTGCCCGCACCACGCCCGACGGGGTGACGTCAATGACAGCCGGATCGCTGCTCTCGTAAAGCACCTCGGGGCTCAGGTCTTCAGCGCGGCCGTCTTCAAAGAAAGCGGTCACCAGCAGTCGCCGCCTAGCCCCGGGCTCCATGATCGCTTCCCGAGGAAAGACCTCCAGGCGTTCGATCCGGGACTCCGCCGGGCCTGCTCCGTAGGGAGCTCCCTGGCGTATCCATTCCAGCAGCCTCCGGTAATCGGCCGAGTCCCGCTCGAAGCGCTGGCCTCCCCCATGGGGCAGTTCCAGCACGGGCTTCAGCAGCAATCGGCTCTGATGCGGCTCTTCCAGGTTGACCCGCGGGTCGAAGGGCTCGGCGGCTTTGGGGGACAACACCTGGTAAACACCGCCCTTGACGGTCCAGCGGTAATCCTCCCGGGGATTGATACCATGCAGGGACAGCTTGAAGCCGCCGCGGCCCTTGACCCCGCCGTGGCATTCACTGCCGTTGCAACCGTTGCGGGTAAAGATCCCGACCACATCCCGAGCGAAGCCGAAGGGTCTGGCCCTTCCGGTCCCTTCGATGCGAACCGCCGCCTCCAGCCTCTGTCCGGCAATCTCGGCCCGCAACGTGACCTCCCCATCCCGGCGAGCCGTCAGCAGCCCCTCGGGCTCGACTTGAGCCAATCGGTCATCCGACAGGCTGAATCGGGCTTCCGGCGTAAGGTCGATTTCGAGCCCCCGGGCATCAGTGGCCACCACCAGGAAGGTTTGGGACGCCCCTTCCCCCAATAACCGTACCGGAGAGGGGACCAGTCGAAAGCCCCGCAGGCCGTTGCGGGCCACCAATCGCTCGGAGCCTGCCGAGCCGTTGGGGCTCGCTGCCGGTTCCGCAGGCGGGGTTTGGCGATCCCCTTCCGCATCCAGGTGTCCGGGCGCCAGGATCGGCAGGAGGCTCAGCACCAAGACCCGGACAGGTCTCTTCCAATCGGACATCCTCATGAAACACCTCCGGACCGGGGCGATTCCACCCGCGGACCGCCTGTCGCTCACGAGCCGGACGACTGCTCCGGCGAACCGATCACCATGAGCGGAATCTCTCCCACCGGCAGCCGGGCTCCCAACCGGTTGTCGACAGCCGGCCGCGCCCACACCCTGACCCGGGCCGGCATGTCCGTCAGCGGCGCCTGCTCATCGGCCCGCAACAGGATGACGGCCTTTTCGCTGAACCCCAGAAAGCTCTTGCGGCTTTCGCTGGTGGGCCCGATGGGGCTGGGGGGCTCCACTTCCGTGCCGGTCAAGGGCTCCACCCCCGGCGGCAGACCTTCCAGGCTCAGGGCCACCTGGCCCGAATAACCCTCCTCCAGGCCGGTGGTCACTTTCAGAGTTCTGACCTGGCCCCGCGTGAGATTGATACGATCCCCTTCGAGCTCAAGGTCCCCCACGTGGGGAATGCCGGGGCGAACCAGCACCCGGTAAGCGTGGTCCGATTGGCCCTGCTGGGAGGTCAGGTCGCCAACCTGCAGGATGTAGTCCCCGGCGACGCCGAATTCGGCCACCATCTTGGCCTCCAGAGACTCGAAAAAGGCAAGAGACCCGATGGCGCAGGTTCCGCGGTCAGGAAGATGGAGCTTGAGCAGCTCCACCAGAAAAATGGGGTCCTGACGGGTCAGCGCAATCTTGCGGTGCTTGTTGTCGAACAACGGGTGGCCGGCGGAATCCAACACCTTGAGGCTGGGACTGAAGGCCGGAGGAGAGACCCGCGGGGTTTCCACCTCAAAGACCAGCGTCTGCCCGGCCGCAAGTCGGAATCGGAAGAAATCCACGTCTCCCGGAGCTTCGATACTCCCGCTGATCAGAGCGGGTAGAGAAACAGTCGGGGCTTGCTCGCGGCTTCCGTTGGGCTCTTTTTCTTCAAAGACCACCGGGGCAGCATTGGCGCCACTCGAAGACGGATCGGGCGAGCCGGGTGTGTCGGTGGTCCCCCTCAATTGCTTTTCGGTTTCCGGGCCTGCCTTGGACCGATGCCCATTGCCGGCGGGCTTGACCGTGCGCGCCCAGAGCTGGCGCAGCCGGAGCGGTGTCAACTCCCTGACGTATTGGCGCTCGCTCCACTTGGCCGGTTTTTCGGGACCGGGCCATTCCCCGTATGCCGATCCGTCGCCAGCCGGCACGATGCGAAGCTGGTAGACGAATTCGGGGTCGGCTTTGCCATAAACTGATCCAACCCCTATCCGATAGCGCCCACCACGGTCGAAGCGATGGCGCCAGTGCCTGGCCCGCGAGGGCCTGTAACTTCCCTTGTGGCTGAACTCCAGCTCTACCGGTCTGTCCCCGCGCAGCCAGCTTCCCTCGTCCCTGTGGAGCTTGAGAATCTGCCGGAAGGTTTCGGCCGGGCTGAATAGCTGGAAAGCAAGGTCTTCCCCGGCCGTCACTTCCAGCGCGTAACTGTCCACTTCCCCGGCGCGGGAGAGCCTGCCGTTGAGGATGACCGGGGGACGGACGGTCCGGGTGCTGGAGTCAACCCCGCCGGTATCCTCGGACTCCTCCAGGACCGGATCGGAGCTGACCAGAAAGCTCAACGGATTGGAAATCCCCCGTCGGGAAACCAGGTAGAGGGAGTGGACCCCGCTCGGGACCCCGGGACCGATCTCCAGCTCGAGGTTGACCCGTTGATTCGGCGCCTTGTCCTTGTCCCCATAACCGCTCTCCCCGGTCCCCTTCTCCTGTTCCGAAACCGGACGGACTTCCAGGATGGCGCCTTTGAGGCCCGGCTCAGGAGACCATACCGCATGCACCTCCTGCAGCAGCCGGCCTTCCACCTTGGCCTTCAGGCGGGTGTCGGGCCGTCCTCCCAGCGGGTAGATCCAGTGGACCTCCGGCTCGGTGGGTTCTGGAGCCGGCATTTCCTGGGCCGCGGCATGGGACAGCAACGTCAAGGCCAGCAGCGCCAGCCCGAAGCGGTTCGCCTGGGTGGCGGCCCCGCTCCTGTTCCTCGGGCTCAAGGTTTGCCGGTTCACGATTCTCGCACCCTCATGATTTCCGATTCGGTGGTCTTCGCCCCCTCGACCGTCGGCGCTCAGGCCTCGGCATGCTTGCGGGCGATGGCGGCGATCCGTGGCCGGTCCTCGGGAAGCACGTCCCTGGCCGGTGGCCGGACCGGACCGCCGGCCCGACCCAAGGCTTCCAGGGCCACCTTGATCCCGCTCACGTGGTAGCCGGGACTGAGGCCTCTGACCCGGGCCATGGGCTGTATCCGCGTCCGGAGAACCTCCTGCATGCGCTCGACCTCTCCCAGTTTCCCCTGCTTGCAAAACTCTCTGCAGGCCTGAGGGACGAAGGTGGCCACGGCCGAGGTGTTGCCTCGGGCTCCGGCCGGCAAGGCCTTGACGGCGTGCCCTTCACCGCGGGCGATCCAGACCAGCCGGTCGGAGACCAGGGCTCCCAGTTCCTGTCCCATGGCGATGTCGCTGCTGGAATCCTCGAACCCGAGGACATTGGGAAGCTCGGACAGGCGTTTCAGGACCCTGGGCCAATACTTCTCCTTGCCAGTGGGGAAATTGTGCCCCGAAACCGTGGCCAGCACCACCCCGATGTCGATCGATTGCGCCACCTCGGTGAAATACCGAATGGTGCCCTGGTCGTATCCGGGAATCCAGTTCCAGTAGGGAGGTGCGAACAGCAGGATGGCGTCGGCTCCGGCTTCCTGGGCGTTGCGGGCCATGATCCTGGCCATGCGGTAGCCGCCGCAAGCCCCCACCACCACCGGCAGCTTGCCCCCGGCGCCCCTGGCCGCAGCCTCCGCCATGGCCCGGTGCTCCTTCAGGTCCAGGGAGAAGATCTCCCCCATGCCGCCCCCGACCACGATGGTCGTGTCCTGGATCCCGGCATCGGCGTGGTGGGCGATATTGCGGCGAAGCCCCTCGGCGTTGAGGCTGCCGTCGGGATGAAAGGGAGTCACCATGAAGCAATGGACGCCCTGGATGCGCTCGCGAAGGCGGTCCATGTCTAGGCGGTTGGGGGAACGCGCCCGGGCCAGGCCGCCGGCCGGAGTATTCAACGCTGCCGCTCCGGCAATCAGGCCCACCTTCCTGAGAAGCGCTCTGCGGCTGGAGCCGGGCATCGTCGGGCCTCCTCCCACCTTCACATCAACTCTGGTGTTGACAGCATGTTACCACCGCAGGGGCAAGGCGCACAATGACGTCCGCGGGTACGATTTTCGTGATTCAGGGGATGGAATGCGCAGGGTCTCGGAACCCGGAATGGCAGGTCGTTGCCCGATGATGTGTGTCCGGGGGACTCGGCCCCTACGAGTTCACCTACCGGAGCCGTTGCGATCAGGGCAGGAGCTTCAGAAGTCCGACGATGGCAACGATGGTTGCCCCCTGCATGAGCCACATGTGCTTGTACAGGTCGGCCTTCAGTCCGACAATGTCCTGTTTGAGCTCGGTCCGAAGATCGGCGGTGTCCTGCTTCAGCTCGGTCCGAAGTTCAGCAATCTCACGTTGGAACTCGGTCCGAAGTTCAATAATCTCACGTTGGAACTCGGACCGAAGTTCGGCGATGTGCTGCTTCAGCTCGGACCGAAGTTCGGCGATCTCCTGCTTCAGCTCGGTCCGAAGTTCGGCGATGTCCTGCTTCAGCTCGGTCCGAAGTTCGGCGATGTCCTGTTTCAGCTCGGTCCGAAGTTCGGCGATGTCCTGTTTCAGCTCGGACCGAACGTCAACAATGTCCTGCTTCAGTTCGGACCGATGAGCGGTGATGTCCTGCTTCAGCTCGGAACTGAATTCGGCAAAGTCATTTTTGTCCGCTAGATCCGACATGTCGGGAATCGCTTCTGCCGCCGCTCTGGCTTTTTCCTCTGACGCCCCTGCATCGACAAGCGCCTGATATACCTCCGTGACCATGATGCTCATGAGGTCTCCCTCTCCTTTCACTGGCTCCTACGGCTCTCGGCTGAGGTTCCACCTGCGCACTGTTCAACCTGTTTGCCGGCTGAACGGAAACCGCGGGTCCCGAATTGTCTGCAGGGCTGGAAGCGGTCCTGGACAAAGGACCACCCCACAAACGGTCCGTGTGGAGAGGGAGTCTTCGAGAACATCGCCAGTATAGTTGCGCGATCCCGTTGGCGCAAGCCTTGCCGTCCCTCCCGAGGCCGGTAAAACGCCTGGTGCTGATCCCGATCTCTCTGCATCGGGTATGATGGCCGGCGCACCCATGCCCGGCTCCTGCCGGAACCTCGACAACCAGCGGAATCAGCCCAATCCAGGAGAATCCCATGCGGCCGTCCGAAGCCAACAGATTGCCCAACCTCTTCCGCCTGACCCTCGGCTTGCTGCTGCTCGGATGGCCCCTGTACGGGGCTGAATCCGAAGAGCCGGCAAAACTACGGGTCAACCCTGAACGGCTCCAGAAGCGCATCGAGCGAATGGCCCGCATCGGAGGGAGTCCTCAGGGAGTAACCCGCCTGGCGTTCACCGAGGCCGATCTCAGCGGCCGGGCCTACGTGATCCGGCTCATGCAGGAAGCTGGCCTGGAAGTCGGCATCGACGAGGCCGGCAACCTGTCGGGACGCCTGCCGGGCGGTTCTCCCGAACTCGCCCCTATCGTGCTGGGGTCGCACATCGACACCGTGCCTCTGTCCGGGGCCTTCGACGGCGTGCTGGGAGTGATGGCGGCCATCGAGTGCGTCCAGGTGCTGGAGGAGCATGGAATTCGGACCCGACACCCGCTGGAAGTCATCGTCTTCGCCAACGAAGAGGGAGGCTTGACCGGCAGCCGCGCCCTGTCGGGCCGGCTCAACGCCCAGGCCCTGGAGGAATCCAGCCGCAGCGGCATGTCCGTCCGGCAGGGGATTGCAGCCCTCGGTGGCGATGCCGACCGAATTTCCGGGGCCATCCGCCCCCCTGGAGAGGTGAAGGCCTACCTGGAATTGCACATCGAGCAGGGAGGCAGCCTGGAGTCGGAGGGGACAGACATCGGCATTGTGGAGGGATTCGTAGGCATCCGCTGGTGGGACGTGACCGTGACGGGTTTTGCCAACCACGCCGGCACCACTCCCATGAACGCCCGCCGGGACGCCCTGCTGGCGGCCGCCAGGCTGGTGATCGCGGTCAACCGGGCCGCCACGAGCCTGCCCGGCAGACAGGTGGCCACGGTGGGGCGCATCAGGGCCGAGCCGGGAGCGCCCAACGTCATTCCCGGACGGGTGGAGCTCAGCCTGGAGCTGCGCGATCTCGCCAAACCCAAGCTGGAGCGACTCTTTCAGGAAATCCGGCGCCGGGCGCGACTCATCGGTCAGGAGACAGGCACCGAGATCGAGTTCACGGAAATCGACATCGGGGTGGAGCCGACCCTGACCGACCCGAACCTGCAGGAGGTGATCCGGCAAACGGCCCAGGCCCTGGACCTGAGCTACGCCCGGCTGCCCAGCGGGGCCGCCCACGACGCCCAGAATATGGCCAGCATTGCTCCCTCGGCCCTGATCTTCGTTCCCAGCGTGGGTGGAATCAGCCACTCGCCACAGGAATACACCAGGCCGCGGGACGTCGCCAACGGCGCCAACCTGCTGCTGCAAACGCTGATCCGGCTGGACCGGCAGGCAAATCCCTGACCGGTCCGGGCGAGCGTTCCCGAATCGTGTCTGAAACAATGGGAAAAGAGTTATCCACGAAGGAGCACGAAGGACGACGAAGGGCCACCAAGAGGTTGGAGAAGGCTCCGGAAGGATCTGCCAAGGGGCATGAAAAGGGCAAAAATCAATCCGCCAGAGACTCCAAGGGGTTGGCGGAAACTCGAATCATTCAAGTGTCATTTGTGTTCATTCGTGTCCACTTGTGGTTCGTCTTTATTGGCAGTCGGCCGTTTTCCCTCGCATGATCCGCACGGCACGGCGTAGGCGGGCCTTTTCGGAATCTTTCCGGGCTCGGCTGGATTGACCGTGTCTCTTCGACCATATAAAGGGGACCCCAGCCGGCCGGCTACCCGGGGGTTTCCGTGTGCAGGTCCCATCCCCCCAGCTCCCAAACCCTTACGTTGGTGGGTCGGAAGGGAGGCTGGCCCGAAGCCATCCAGTCAGACACCTCTTCCCGGTGTCCCAGCCGCAGAACATTGCGCACTCTGTGGGTCCCGTCCCAGAAGAAGAGGTTCTCCACGCCGGCCTCGTAGAGCTGGTGTGCCTTGCGGTATTGAGCCTCCTTCGTCAGGAACCGCGGCATCATGTTCAGGGCCACCCGGGTTCGGGTGCCCTTGACCAGAGAGACAAACCACTCCACATCCTCTGGGTCCTCCCAGCTGGGTTCTCCGTCCCATGTATTTGGGCCAACCTTGTTTCCATAGGCTCCTATCCGCTCGACCGAGGAATAGGGGACGATCACATCCACCAGACCCTCCTTCACCCAGGTGTCCAGGTCCATCCCGAAAAACAGGTTTTCTTCGCCATTGGAAACCACGGTCGTGATCTCAAAGGGCTTTTCCCGCTTCAGTTCCAGAGCCACCTGATCCAGCTCGGCCCGCAGTTCTCTCATGAACTGGGTCAGGAACCGTGAGCGGTAGCGCATGAGGCGAGGATCATTCTCCGGAAGCTGGCGCGGGTCCAGGCCGTATTCCTTCTGAAACCCGTCAACCACCGGCGCCTCGTAGGCCACCAGCGGTGGGCGGCGATTGTAGAGAACCGCCACTCCGTCGATTGGATTTTCCGTGGCCACTTCACGAAAGAGCGACAACACATAGCGCCGCGTCTCGGGGAAGGCATAGGAGACGCGGGGCATGGGCTTGCCCTCGCGATTCACACAGACCAATTCCGGGTGCTGTTCATAAAAGCTGACGCCCGGAAGGGTCGGACCATAGTTGTCCGGGTAAATGAAGCCCCCGGGACGGTAGGAGGCATGGAACTCTATTCCCACCTGGCGGGCGTACTCGGCAGCCACCAGAAAGGGGTCCACCCCGTTCCGGTGGTAGGCCTTCCAGCTCTCGGCCCACCAGCGGCCGTGGGGGCTGGTAAAGAAGGGACGGCCCCCTGCCGCCTGGGTCAAATCCAGCGAGTGGTCGCGGGCGATCTTGGAGAAACGCTTGGCGCGGTCGCCGGTGCCGAACTCCCAGTAGACCCGGGCCACGTCGGAATGCCGCAACGGTTCCAGTTGATCCCGGATTTCCTGCTCGGTTCCGCTGCGGTTGATCACTCCGGCGTCGTTATGGATGAACAGTCTCTTGGTGTCCTTGCGACGCCGGTCAGTCCGGATGGAGCGCACCTGCTTCTGGGTGAGGGGCACCAGCTTGATGTAGGCGACCCAGGCGTGCACCGCCATGGGCTCGGTAATCTGTTTGAAGACGATGTCCCTGCCAGTGAGGTCGGCTTCCTTCCAGAAGATATCATCGATGAAATGCTCCTGATGGTCCTTGGCTCCCTCGAGCCCCGTCAGGGTGCCGAAGGCCTGGTCGTCGCTCAGGCGGACCCGAACCCGTCTGGGGCCGGTGAACGGTTCGCGGTAGATTCCGATGTAGATCCGGTGCCACCCTTCCCGCTGCAGCGGATAGGTGATTTCAGGTGGCCGGTTGTCCTCGGCGGCCACCAGCAGGTTGCCACTGAAGGAATCGGTGGCGTAGGAGAGCAACCGCCAAGTGCCATGTTTCCATTCACTGGCCAGGGCGGAAGCCGGCCGGCACTTCTCCAGGTCGGTCAGATAGATGGCGCTGGCCTCTGAATCCGCGTCGGAAATACCGGAAGCGGATTGCTCTCCGGGAGGAGGCGCCACCGAACAGCCCATCCAGAAGATGGCCACTGAAAGGAAGAGGACTGCCAGCCACCCGAACGGTTTCTGATATCTCATCCGTATCTTCTTCATGTTCATGAACCTCAGGCCTCCGGGGCTCTCATGTCGGCCAGCATCTCGTCGGTGATGTTTTTTCCCAGGACAAACTGTTTGCGGTCGGCGTACCAGAAGACTCGGCGGCCGTCCCTCTCCGTCAGGCTGGCGTACATGGCCAGCCACCAGAGCCGGGTCGTTCCAGCGGTCACCTTCTGCGTGTCGAAGAGAAACTTGGGCTCGCTGAACCACAGAGGCTGTTCCGCCCGGGGGCGAAATTCTCCCACCGTAATGTAGACGGGCCTGCGAGCGTCCATGTCCCAGGGACCGGTGGCCCCGTCCCGGTAGCCGGAGTGATTGTGGAAGAAGAAAAGGTAACGGCCGTCTGCCAGGCGGTAGAGGGGCTCGGGCGACTTCGGATGCTCGACCTTGGCGCCGTTGTCTCGAAAGCGCATGGGTTGGGTGGGGCGCCAACTGTGGCCGTGGTCATCGGAAACGGTGTACCAGATATAGCCGGTCACTGTCCTCATGGTGGTGAACAATCGCCCGTCCGGCAGAAGCACCAGACCCGGCTCCTGGGCCAGGCTGTAGCCGCGGGAGTGCTCGGGTTCGATGTTGGGTGAAACTCGAACGGTCCCGGCCTCGTCCGGCAGCCAGGTGATTTTCAGATCCCTGGGATGGGGGCCCTCATCCACATTCTCGAAGCGCATGAACTCGATGCCGCTGTCGCCGTGGTTGCGATTGCCCCCGATGGGCCGGGGATAGGCCATGGGGCTGCTCCACCGGGTGAATCCCACGAGCATGCGATCCTTGGCATCCCGAATGGGCTGCTGCCAGACGATACCCGTGGGGTGGACTTTGGGATCGGGATGGTCGAAACGGGTCCGCCGCCAAGGGATGTCCACGCCGCTGGCGACCCAGGTGTGGCCATCGTCATCCGAGTACTTGACCCGCAGGGGCGAGGAATAGAGACCTCCGTCGCCGTATCCCAGGTGCTGGTTGTAAAGGCAGTACATTCTTCCCGAGCGGCTGATCAGGGGAAATCCCAGCGAAGGAACCATGTTCTTGTACTTGGACTCGTCAATGGCAAGAGTCGGGGACCAGGTCTTTCCACCATCCCGGCTGCGCGAGCAAACCACTCTGAGGTCGGGGGAACTCTCATGGGAGCCCTGGGTCCACATGCACATGAGATCGCCCCCAGGCGTGTAAAAGACGTGAATGTGGTCGGAATACTCGTCCCTTTCCCCCGGAGCCTTCTGCAGATAGACGGCATAGTCGGGGGTGGTCCGTTTCCAGTCGTCGGTGTAGCAGTTCCCGTTGGGCATCTTCGATTCCTCTCCCTTCGATGTCGGAGCTCCCGGCCTTGGAGCCGAGGTGGCCTCCTGTCGGTGAATCAGCCACCTAATCTATTCGATGTTTCGGGACAACTCAAAGAGAAAAGCGCGCCCCCGAACGACGTTCCTCGAACTTGGTTGGATGAGAGTCATTCGATCACCCTCTCGACCCGATTCGTCTCCAATTGGTCGGCCATTCACGGCTCCCTTTTTGAGATTGACTCTATCCGGGGTTGAATATATGTTTCCGGTCTTGCAGACGGGGAGATCCCCCCAGACAACCCAGCGAGGAATCCACCATGAGTCCCGATCAACCTCTGAAATACGGCATGTTCCTGATGCCTATCCACAACCCGGACAAGCCCAAGGCCCAGTGCTACGACGAAGACCTGGAGCTGATCGGCCGTTGCGAGGAATGGGGATACGAGGAGTTCTGGGTGGGCGAGCACCACACCTCAAGCTACGAAAACATCGTCATGCCGGAGATCTTTCTGGCCAAGGCCTTTACCCTGACCGAGAGGATTCGCCTGGGACCGGCCCCTATCTGTCTTCAATACCACCACCCGGCCCAGGTAGCCGGGCGCCTGGCCTTTCTGGACCACCTCTGCAAGGGACGGCTCAATCTGTGCTTTGGTCCGGGCGCGGTTCCGTCCGACCTGGAAGTCCATAACGTCGAGCCCAAGAACAGCGGGGCCATGGTTGCCGAGTCCATCGACATGATCCTGAAACTCTGGGCCGAAGAGCCGCCCCGGGAGATGACGGGCAGGTTCTGGGACTACCGTCTGAAGGAAAGTATTTCGGCGGAGCTTGGCACCGGAGTGGTTCACCGGCCCTACCAACTTCCCCATCCCCCCATCGCAGTGCCCTGCATGAGCCGTGGTTCGGGAACGGTAAAGATGGCCGGCGCTCACGGCTTCCAGCCCTTCAGCCACCATATGCTCCACAGAGAGGTTCTGAAGGATCACTGGATCACCTACAGCCAGGCTGCCGAACGGGCCGGGCGAACTCCGCGGCCGCAAGACTGGAAGGTCTCGCTCAATGTCTTCGTGGCCGACTCCACGGCGGAAGCCAAGCGCCTGGCGCGCGAAAATACCTTGGGACGGACCATTGAATATATCCTGACCTTCACGCGGAAGTTCGCGGGCGAGCTGAAGCTGTTCCGGCGAGACCCGGAGATGGACGACGCCGATTGCAACCTCGACTACTTCATGAACGAGGTCGTTGTTGCGGGCGATCCCGACGAAGTGACCCGCCGAATCGTTGAGCTCCGCCAGGAGGTGGGACCGTTCGGCACGCTGGCGCTGGTGGCCCACGACTGGGATGACAAGGAGCGGCATCTCCACAGCCTGGAGCTGTTCGCTTCCGAGGTCATGCCTGCCCTTCAGCGCCAACTCTCTCCAAATCCGGTTGCCACCGGGTGATGGGGCGACGCCGGCGCCCTGGTCATTCCTTTTCGAAACCCATTGACCGGTTTCTACGTCCTAATGCAAAGCGAGGGGCATCCCAACGGCCGCTCAAGAAAGGGTGGCGGTGGGCGAACCCCTGGCGTATAATCGACCCTTGTTTGAACAACTTCCGTCGGTGCAATTTTTCTGGCCGCGGCCCCGGTTCCGTAGCCGCGACCGCGCCCCAGCCCCGAGGAGACGACCCTGGAGGTTCCCATGAGAAAGCATTGGAAATTCTTTCTGGCCTGTGGCCTGGTACTGACCTTTGCGGCTCTGGCTGAGCCGCCGGAAGCCCTGGCTCAAAGAGGCACCGTCGAAGGAGTCGTCACGCTCGACGGTCAACCCGTTAGAGACGCCGTTATCCAGTTCGAGAACCTGGGGCGGGCCGGAAAGCCCATCAAGGCCAAGACCAACAAGAAGGGGCGCTTCAACCGCTACTTCATTCCCATCGGGCGTTACAAGGTCTCGGTGCACATCGACAACGACAAGGTCTGGGAGAACGTCGTCGATGTCTGCAGCCCCGGATCCCAGTGTCTGGGAGGGAAGGAAACTCGCGTCATGCCTCCCATTGCTCTTCGCACCTCCAAAGGAGGAGGGGGGGGTAACCAGGCTGCTTACGCCAAGTTGAATCAGGAGTTTCAGCAGGGGCGGGACCTGTTCATGAAGAAGAACTTCACCATGGCCGCCCTGTCCTTCCAAAGGGCCGCCAAGATGGACCCGGATCAGCACGTGATTCACGCCTTTCTGGGCGACACCTACCGGCAGATGAGAAAGTACGACCAGGCTGTCGGCAGCTACCGGAACGCTCTCACCGCTCTTTCAAAGAAGTCCAACCCCGACTCCGAGGTGGCTTACCGGAGAAGCATGGCTTCAGCCTTGGCCATGGCCGGCAAGGGCACCGAGGCCTACGCGGCGGTCGAGAGGATTGCCGAGCTGGCGCCGGAAAGACTGTCCGATGCCTACTTCAGAATCGCGGCGGCTTTCGTGCGGACCGGCAAGTCCGCCGAGGCGGTGGAGGCCTTCAGGAAATCCCTCGAGGCCAACCCCAAGAACGCCGAGGCCCAGTACCAATTGGCTGTCACCCTGGTCAGCATGGCCACGGTCACCGACGATGGCCAGCAGATCCCTGCTCCCGGCACCCTGGAGGCCTATCAGAGGTATCTGGAGATCGCTCCCACCGGGTCTCACGCGCTGGAGGCCAAGACCATGATCGCGGCCTTTTCCAAAAAGGTGAAAACCACCTTCTCGGCGGCCGAGGAGAGAAAGAAGAACCAGTAGAACGGATTCCGCCCTGGCCCATCAGGCAGGGAGACGGATCGGCGCCGATTGCTAACGAGGATCCGGCCTGGCCAGACACCACTTGACGGCATTCCGCATCAGGCGCTGGAACATGGGATGATCCAGGGATTCCCGGGTATGGCCGTTGGCCAGGTGGCAGAGGCGCCCCTGGCCGGTTTGGTAGGCCCAGCCGGCTGCGGCCACCTTGCCCTGATCGGAGCGATTCTTCAGCAGCAAACCCACCTTTTGCGATTCGTATGAGGGCGTGTGCTGCTCGTCGGCTACGAAAAAGTCCCTCACACCCCGCGTAACCGGGTGTTCCGCATCCACCACCTCCACGCCAAATCTCTCCAGCGGCCCATGACCCTGATAACGCCCTCCCACCAGGTCGAGGTAGGGGCCCTCGGGATAGAGTCCCATGGAGTTGTGCAGGTTCAGAAATCCCCCTCCGGCCTCCACGAATTCCACCACCGCTTTCTGCTGCTCCATGGTCATCCACTGGCGGTAGGGACGGTCATACCCCTCCGGCCACAGCATGCCGTCCTTCAAGATCACCAGCAGCTGGACCCGAGCCAGGTTTTGGGCTGACAGCGCCCGGAAGTCGACGGCAAAGTGGGGGGTCACCCCGGTCGCCTCGAAGACCGGTTTCAACCCCTCCTGGATGTGCTCCGGCTCATGAAACCGGTCGCCGATCAGGACCAGGGCCTGAGGACCCTCGCCTTTTCCGGGGGGACCCTTCCGTCCGAAGGGAGCCACGGGGACCGTCTGTTCCCGGAACAGGTGATCGATGTCTTCGGCGGCCGGCTCTCCGTATGGCACCCAGGGAAAGTAGGAAGCAGGCAGCAGGATCCCCTTGCGGATCTCTTCCAACGGAAGGCCCAGGCAGATCCCATAAGCCACCTGGCGGCGCAACTCGGCCAGATAGCCCATCTGGCGCCCCAGTAGATCTCCGCCCTCCCAGCTGCCGTAGCCCGGAACCACCCGCTTGGCCCCAAGCTGCTTCAGTTTTCGAAGCGTAGCCATCCAGGCCAGGGTGTCCCGGCCCGACAGATCGGCCCGAGGACCGTGGATGACCATCCGGCCCGCAAACAGGATCCGCTCTCGCGGCAGGAAGAAGGCTACCGCCGGGGTTTTCCGGCCGTCGTCGCAGGGGATCGCTTCGATGAGCCGCGGCCCCTTGCCCAACGAGATTGTTCTCCGAGCCTCGGAAACCTCGACCACTCCAACGCCGCGCGCCTTGAGCGCTTGCAGCCTCTCGTCTTGAGGATTCGGTTTGCTGGTCAGCAACAACGAGCGGATTGGCTTGGAGGCAGTTCGGGAAACCGCCTCCAGGAACGCTTCCACTCCGATCCCATGCGGCAGATCGATCAGCACCGTGCGATCCTCCAACTCGATCCAACCGCAGTTGGCGGAACCGTAGCGGTCGGCGAAGCCGGCCAAGTGGACACCGGGCGCGATCTGCTGCACAAAATCGAGGGCTCGGGCCGATCCGCCTCCCGCGGCCACAAAAAGACACCCGATCAATGGACCGAATCTAACCATCGATCATTCCTGTACTCGCCTGGGCCTGCCCGCCAGGTTACGACTCCCAAACTACGGCCGGGAGGAGTCATTCCAGGCCGCAGACCGTGATATGCTACAAGCCGCCGACATTGATCGCATCCCAAGGAGACACCCCATGGCATCGGACACCGGAAACAGGCTGAAATGGCCGCTGATCGTCGCCGCAATCGTGGTCGTGCTGCGGATCGTTCTGGAACAACTGGGCGCCCCCGATTCGATCAACAACCTGCTGGGGGTCGCCTGGCTGCACTTTCTGGTGCCCTTCTACCTCGCCTACCAGATCCAGTCGTCCCAAAGCGATCGGCCCTACCGAGCGCTGTTCAAGGGCCTCGTCCTCTACACCCTCTACACCCGGCTGATGGTGCTGGTGACCTACTGGATGGCCTACCTCTGGCAGTGGCAATCCCCCCGCTTCCTCCTGGCTCGGGGAGGCAACGTGGGCGAGGGAATAGGCCCCTTTCAGGCCTATTTGGTGATTCCGGGGCGCAACCTGGTAGTCTGGGTCGTGATGGCCATGGTCGCTGGAATGGTACTGGGCTCCATCCTGCTCCTCATCAAGGGGCGCGGCAACCGGAACGCGGGCGCTGACGCAAGCTGATGGGCCCCGCCGTGAGGGCCGCCAACGCTGCCAACGTGGAAAAGACCGGTGGCATCAGGTCAGGTGCGCTCCCTGGGTCTCCACGTAGACGGCGTAGAGGGACTGACTCCCTGTCATGAACAGCCGGTTGCGCTTGGTTCCCCCGAAGCAGACGTTGGAACAGATCTCCGGCAGCCGGATCAAGCCGATGCGGTCGCCGTCAGGGGCGAAGATGTGCACCCCGTCGTAACCGTCCCCCACCCAACCGGCGCTGGCCCAGACGTTGCCGTCGGTATCGGCCCGGATGCCGTCGGCGAAACCGGTCTTGCCTTCAAGCTCCATGGAAGCGAACTCTCGCCCGTTTCGCAGATATCTCTGATCCACCACGTCCCAGACCTTGATGTTCTTGGGTGCGTCCGGATAGTGCGAGGCCCCGGTGTCGGCCACGTAGAGTTTCTTGTAATCGGGAGAAAAGCAGAGCCCGTTGGGCTTGTAGATGTCGTCCGCCACCTTTTCCAGTGTGCCCTGCTGCGGGTCGACCCGGTAGATCGCCTCCTTCTGGTAAGGCTGTAGGGATCCCGTGTCGGCCCGGTTCCCCTCGTAGTTCATGAGGCTGCCGTATCCGGGATCGGTAAACCAGACGGCCCCGTCTTCGGGATGGACCACGGCATCGTTGGGAGCGTTGAGCGACTTGCCTCCATGGGAGTCGGCCAGTACCGTGATTCCTCCGTTGAACTCGTAGCGCACCACCCTGCGGTTGCCGTGCTCGCAGGCGATCTGCCGGCCCTGAAAATCAAAGGTGTTCCCGTTGGAGTTCCCCGAGGGGAAGCGAAACCGACGGGCCACGTGGCCGTCTTCCTCCAACCAGCGAAGCTGCTCGTTGTTGGGAATGTCGCTCCATAGCAGGTAGCGGCCGACGCCGTTCCAGGCCGGCCCTTCGGCCCACAGGGTCCCGCGGTGCAGGCGCAGAATGGGTGAATTGCCCAGCTTGTACCTGAAGCGCTTGTCGAGAGCCACCACGTCCGGCTCCGGATAACGTACCGGCTCCGCCTCAGGACCGAAATTTCGGCCAAAGGCCTCCGAGGTCATGGCGGTGACGGCTGCGATTTTCCCTGCCGCCCGCAGAAATTCCCGGCGCTCCATGGGCCTGTTTTTTGCTACATTGGATTCGTGTCTCATGACCAATGGGACCTCCTTATTGTGTTGAATGAACCGTCTCCCGCCACCGGCAGCCTGCTTCCGGATACAATTTCCCAGCCGTCCGGTTGCCGCTCCAAAAAGCTCGCGATGCCGGATGCACAACCGGCCCGGACCGTGTCGAGAGTTTAAGGAGTAACTTCCCAAACCACCAGACAAAAAGAATGCCTCTCATTCCGCATTACTCCCCGAAGGATTCGCCGGCCGGACTGCTCCGCGAGCTGAAGCCGATGGTTTCCCTGTCGGTCCCGGTGGTCATGACCGAGTTGGGCTGGATGACCATGAGCCTGGTGGACACCATGATGGTAGGACGGCTGAGTGCGGAAGCCATAGGGGCCGTGAGCATCGGCACGGCGGTTTTCCTGGCGGCCACCATCCTGGGAATGGGCCTGTCGCTGGGGTTGGACACCCTGGTGTCGCAAGCCCACGGAGCCAATCAATGGCGGGAATGCCAGGGATGGCTGGTGCACGGTATTCACCTCAGCCTTCTGCTCAGCCCCCTCATGATGTTCGTTCTCTGGGGAAGCCTGCCCTACCTGGACCTGTGGGGCTTCCACCCCGAGGTGCTGGCGCTCACGCTGCCCTACCTGAAGGCGGTAAGCTGGGGCATTTTCCCCCTGATGCTCTACAACACCTTTCGTCGCTATCTGCAGGGAATCGAGCGAGTCCAGGGGATCATGGTGGTGCTGGTCACCGCCAACATGGTGAACGTCGCCTCCAACTGGGTACTCATATTCGGCAAACTGGGGTTCCCAGCCATGGGAGTCGAGGGCGCGGGCTGGGCCACCTGCATCTCGCGCGTCTACATGGCGCTCGGCCTGGGGATGCTCATCTTCCGCTACCACCGCCGACAGCGGACACCCCTGCTGGGAATTTCCTTCAAGCCCGACCTGGACAGAATGCGCCGCCTGGTGAACCTGGGTCTTCCGGCATCGCTGCAGACCACCCTGGAGGTCGGGGTCTTCGCCGCCGTGACCTCGCTGGCAGGCAAGCTGGAGCCGGCAGCGGTGGCCGCCCACCAGATCGCGCTGAACGCGGCCGGCTTCGTGTTCATGGTTCCGCTGGGGGTCTCCTCGGCCGGAGCGGTGCGGGTGGGCCGGGAAATCGGTCGAGGAGACCTGCAGCGGGCGGCCGATTCGGGGTGGATGGCCCTACTCCTTGGAAGCGGCTTCATGCTGGTGTCCGGCCTGCTTTTTGTCCTGCTGCCTGAAGGAATCATGCGCCTCTTTACCGTGGACGCGCAGGTGATTGCCATCGGAACGCCCCTGCTGCTGATCGCTGCGGCCTTCATGTTTTTCGACGGCATTCAGGTGGTGGCCACCGGGAATTTGAGAGGCGCCGCAGACACCAGGACGCCCATGGTGGTCAATCTGATCGGACACTGGCCGTTCGGCATGGTACTGGGCTATTTACTCTGTTTTCATTTCAATTGGGGGGTTCAGGGCCTGTGGGTCGGACTGTCGGCCGGACTGATCGGCATCGGGGCGGTGCTGCTGGCGGTCTGGATCCGCAAGTCCGGAGAGCTCAGGGAGGGCCGCACGGCCGCGCTGCCTTGACACCGCTCCCGCACGGGCGGTGTCTCCAAAACCGGTGGCGGATGCCGTTCGACAAGCGATACACTAGACGGGGAGGAGGATCCCCGATGCGGACAGCTGCATGGCTTGGATTGGGATTGGTGGCCTTGACTCCCGTCAGCCCGGAACGGGCTCGGGCAACCGAGCCGCAGACGGAGGCGAAGCACGGCCGTTCCAATCCGAACATTCCTTCCGGCATCGTCCCCGGTGTCCGGCGCCCTGCCGGAATGGTCCCGCTGAAAGTCGTGCCGGAGAAGCAGAAAAGACCCATCCCCTTCTATGCCAGGCTGCGGGCGGAGGTGGACCGACCCTTTCTGACCCGGAGTGAGGGCAAACTCTATCTCGGTTTCCACCTGGACCCACTCTACGCCGTCCACTGGAACAACCGGGTCAAGCCGCTGGAATTCCGGCTGGAGACTGCCGAGGGAGTCCGGGTCACGCCCAGCCGCGGGACTGGCCCCAAGGTGAAACAACCTGCCGACAAGGACCCCCGGGAGTTCCTGCTGGACATCGCCACCAGCGGACAGAGCCGGCCCTTGCGCCTTACCGTGCGCTACTTCGCCTGCGATGACGCCGACACCTTCTGCATTCCGGTCACCCAGAGGTACACGGTGCACCTGGAGCCGGCCCCCGGAGGGAACGTCACCGGTAAAAGCAGCGGATCACTCCGCCGTTGAGAGGGGGTCGTCGAGGCAACACCTGATGCGGTGGGGAAACGCCGGACCGATTGCGGGGAACGGTATTTTCTCGAACATCGATGCACAGCATGCACAGGATTGACGGGAGGGAAGATTGCTGCACAGGGTGTCGACCGGCGAAATGGTTTGACGCGGGTTTGCTGATGCCCGGGACTAGGGCACTGCAAGCTCCCAAAACCAATTCCTGTATATCCTGTGCATCGATGTTAATTGTCCCTGTAGATCAAATGACGGCGGCCTACCAGGCTATCTGCCCGTAGTGGTAGCGCCACGACAACCCCGGGGAGATGGGATTCTTGTCTTTCCCTGGTCCTTCGTGTCCCTTCGTGGATTTCTCTTTCCCCTGACTTGTCGGTCTGAAGCACGCCTCTCCAGAATATCCGGGATTTGATTGCCATCCGAGACGGAAACGATTAGCATCCTGCCTGCGAGACGCGCCGATTACCGGGCGGACTTCGCCATCAGCCATCCGCCGCTCCAGCGGCCAGCACCCCACGACCCGCGCTCGACCCCTTGGAACAAGCCTTTCAATCCTTTCTGTCCGAAATCCATTGGAGCCTGCTGACCGGAGTGATTCTGGGCAGCCTGCTCATTCTGGGAAAGGCAGCCGACTGGCTGATCTCCGCGGCCGTCAGCCTGTCGGAGCGCTCGAACATTCCGAAGGTGGTGATCGGGGCCACCATCGTGAGCCTGGGAACAACCATGCCGGAGGTGGCCGTCTCGGTTCTGGCCGCCGTTCGGGGGCAATCAAGCCTGGCTTTGGGAAACGCCGTCGGCTCCATCATCTGCAACACCGGTCTGATTCTGGGGCTGTCCTGCATGCTGGACCCGCCCAGGATCGCCCGGAAGATCGTCATGCGGCAGAACGCCATCCAGTTGGCCGCGGTCATCCTGCTGGTTCTGGCCTCCTTCCCCTGGCCTTCGGCAGGCGATGCCTTCACCGGTGGTGGCCAAGTCACCCGATTCGTGGCCGTCGCCTTTCTGCTGGCCCTTGCCGGTTATGTCTGGCAATCGGTCCGCTGGGCCCGGGAGAGAAACCCGGTGTCGGGAGAGGGTCAGGAAAGCGAAACGGACTCGATTGGGGTGATTGTCGCCAGGCTGGTGGGATCGGTTGCGCTGGTGGTGGTGTCGGCCCGCATTCTCCTGCCCGCGGTCACCGAGTCCGCCGTCCGACTGGAAGTTCCGGAGAGCGTGATCGCAGCCACTCTGGTGGCTTTCGGCACGTCCCTGCCGGAGCTGGTGGTCGCCACCACGGCAGCCGTGCGGGGTCACGGAGAGTTGGCGCTGGGCAACGTGATCGGAGCCAATATCCTCAACGTCCTGTTCGTGGTAGGAGCCGCGGGGGCGGTCACGCGCGGGGGTCTGAGCGCCGATCCCATGTTCTTTATACTTCTGTTCCCGACCATGCTGCTATTGATGCTGATCCTGAGGATCGGACTCCTCCCGGGCCAGGACCGGCTGGGCCGCTCCCATGGAGTGGTCATGCTGGCCATTTATGTCGTGTATACGGTGGTCAGCTATATTCTGGACGGCACTTAGGATGGATCGGTCGTCCCGATCGGATCCATCGGATCCAATAGGGAGACTCCTTCCCGGCAGGTTGTCGCCGGCGGCAGTTTCAATCCCAACTACCGCTTGGCGATGTCGGTCTCCTCACAGGTGATGAACTCGAGCAAGGCCGGATGTCCTTCCCGGGTTGCGGCTATTCCACGTTGCAGGGCAGCCTGCACCGCCTCCGGGTCCTCGACCCGCTCGGCGTAAGCCCCCAGCCCCCGGGCCACCTGGCTGTAGTTTCCCGAAAGAAACTTGGCGCGACCCTCGATGGCGGCCTTGGGGATGTACTGTTCGTAGCCGCCCATGGCCGAATTGTTCAACAGCAGAACCAGGATGGGTATGTGTTCCCTCACGGCCGTCTCCAGATCCATGCCCACCATACCGAAGGCTGCATCGCCCATGAAGGTAACCACCAGCTTGTCGGGAGCGGCCAGCTTGGCCCCCATGGCAGCGCCCAGAGAAAAGCCCAGTTGGGTTGAATTTCCCCATCCCAGGTAGCCGCGAGGGGTCACCGCCTCATAGAGCGGAGCGATCTGATCTCGGGGGGAGCCGGAATCGTGGGTGACAATGGCCGAAGCCGGGTCTAACGCCTGCTTCAGTTCCCCGATGACGCGATAGGGGTTGATGGGTACCTGGGAGGATTGGAGCTTACCCGCCCAGCGGGCCTGCCAGGCGTTCCGAAGCTTTCCTATGTCGGCCTCGACCGACCGGCGCCGTTCGTCCCGCTTTCCCTTCTCCGATTGGCGGGCAATTTCCTCCAGCATTTGCTCCAGAACCAGCTTGGCGTCCCCCAGGATGGGCACGTCGGCCCGATAGGCCTTGTTCAGATCCTTCCAGTCCAGGGTGGCGTGAATGAGCACCCTGCCGTCGCCGGGAATGGCAGGCGCAAACAGGGAACGGGTCAGGCTGGAGCCGATGACCAACAGGGCGTCGCTCGACGCCAGCTGCTCTCCCACCATGTCGGTCTGGCTGTATCCGGTCGTTCCCAATGCCAGGGGATGGGTTTCGTTGAAGGCGCTCTTGCCCTGGAGCGAGGTCATCACCGGCGCAGCCAACTGCTCCGCCACCCGCTCCAGCTCCCTGGAGGCCTTGGCGTAGAAAATCCCCTGCCCTGCCCAGATGAGCGGCCGCCTGGCGGCCAGCAGCAACCGAACCGCCTCCCTGACAGCCGCGGGATCGGGACCGGTCCTGACTGCCGGCACCGGCCGGTACTCCAGGCGGCCCGGAAACTCCTCCTCGGCCACGTCTACCGGAATCTCCAGCAGCACCGGGCCGGGCCGCCCGGATCGCAAGGCGGTAAAAGCCCGGGCCATCCGGCCGGGGATGGCTGCGGCCGACGGGACCCGGTCAGCCCACTTGGTGGTGGCCCGGTAGTTCTCAAGCGAGCCGAAGGTGGGTGGAACCCCGGCCTGGTCTCGCCCGGGATGACCCGGAAGGAAGAGGATGGGGCTGGAGTCGGTATAGGCGTGGGCGATCCCGGCGAAGGCGTTTTCGGCTCCGGGACCCTGCTGCACCGTCACGATGCCGATTCGGTCCCCGCAGGCGGTCCGCGAGAAGCCGTCGGCCATGTTTCCCGCCACCCGTTCCTGGCGGGCCACGATCAGCCGAACCCCGGCCTCGGTCAAGGCCTCGAGGATCGGAGTCATTGGAAAGCAGAAGATCTGTTCCACGCCTTCGCGTTTCAAGAGCTCGGCGATCACCTGGCTGCCCAGCATATGGTCTCCTTCCTGCGAACGAACCCCGGCAAGCCGGTTCGCGCCGCCATCCCGGCCAATCGGGAACCCGTTCAGGGGTCTCTCACAAACAGAGCCCTCAAATCATAGGACACGTTGAGCGGATAGGGCATCCGCATCCCGATGGCGAAGTAGAAGCACCAGGCGTGGTCGGCCCCGGCACGAGTGGCGCTCCACACCCAGGCTCCAGTCAACTCGAAAGGCTTTCGAACGGTGCGGCGCGGCGGGTCCCAAAGCCCGTGGAGTTCCTCCAGGGTCGGCAGGCGCCAATCGCGATAGCCACCCAAATCCAGACTCTGCGCGCGGTGGACGGCATCGTGCCAGTTGAGGCGGCTTCCGTTGTCTCGTCGGCTCCAGACCAGGCCCGTGCTGCTGTCAACGACCAGATCGGTAGAATCCCCTGGAGATTGCATGGCCTGTCGCGCCCGATGCGGGATGTCCGCCCAAGGGCTGGTGTCCCGTAACACTAGAGGTTGACTGATACTTGAACCCGGTTCTGTTCCACCCAATGCCTCAACTTTCGCCAGAGCAGCGATTTCAGGAGCTGCCGGAATGCAGGTACCAGGCACAAAAAGCCCAGGATGTCTGTCAGGACTCCGGGAGTCAGCAGAACGGCGCCCGCCAGCAGGATGATCACCCCGTCAACCAGCGGGGCCGCCGGAAGCCTTCCGGCCGCCGTTTCCGCCCGTAACCGGCGTAGAACCTCCAGCCCCTGGCTGCGTGCCAGAAAGGCGCCCAGAGCCCCGGTGGCGAGGATCAGCGTCACCGTGGCCAACGTGCCTATGTGACTGCCAATCTCGATCAGGAGTACCAGTTCAATCAGGGGAAGGAGTAGGAAAAGCGCAAGAACTTTTAACATGAAACCATTATGGCACATGCGGAGCAGTTGGACTCCTCCGGCTCGGGAGATGCACATTCAAGAAATTGAAGCAGGGAGACCGAGGGACTGCCTTGGAGGATACAGCGGCCCCCGTCGCACCCACTGGCGCAACGGGGACTTCACAGGTCAACGACCTGTAGACAGGAAACGGAGCCAGGCTGGAACGCCTGCCCCGGAAGTTTGCCGTCGGGTGCAACCCTTAAGGAGCCAAGTGCTTGACTGACTTGACAGTCAGGGTCCCATCCATCACCTTGCCGGTGACTTCGACCTTGTGGCCGAGATGGCCCATCACCTTGTCGGCATTGGCGATCTTAAGGACCTTCTTGTCTCCCGTGACGAAGACGGGCGCCTGACCCCCACTGACACACCCCTTGACGCAACTGATCGACTTTTCGGAATTGTCGGCGTGAGCAGCGCCGCACCTCGCGTCGGAGACATGTCCGGTCAGGGTCTCACCCGCCAGGAATTGCCCGCCGGCCACGGCAACGGCCAGCAATAAAATCAGGACTGCCTTTTTCATAGTTCCTCCCGCTTCCCGAGCAATGTCATTGTTTCAGGGACTACAGTAGCTAAGGCTACTTCAACAACTGTTCCCTGTCAACCAGGGTGATCCCGTGCAACCGGATTTGAGGCAAAAGGCGGATCAATATGACTGAGCCACACCCATATTCCGCGTGGGACGGTCCTGCATCCAACCCAAGGGGAGTTCCTTGTGGACGCCTAATCCGGGGATAATCAGGCAAATGCGAACAACGGGCAACCACAAGGGTTGCCCCTACTCCACAATCACTTTCACAAATCCCCGTTTGCCAACCTTCAGCACCGAGGATGAGGGTTGGGAGCAATCCATCTCCGCCTTCACATCGGTGACCTTCTCCTGGTTCAGGGAAACGGCGTCCTGAGAAATCAGACGTACGGCCTGGCCCACCGAGGCGGCCAGTCCCACCCGAACCATCAACTTCGAAAGCCGCAACCGCTCCCGAGAAACCGGCAGCCTTTTCTCTTCCATTTTGTCCGGGAGCAGCCGTTGGGAATGGATGCGATGGAACTCCTCCTCGGCCCGGTCGGCGGCCTGGCGCGAATGAAACTCACGCACAATCCTCTTGGCCAGGTCCACCTTGGCGGCCTTGGGATGCAAACTGCCTTGAGCCACCTGGTTTCGGATTCGGTCCACCTCCGGCGAACTCAGCTCGGTGCAGAGTTCGTAGTAGCGATACATGAGGTCATCCGAAATCGACATGACCTTGCCGAAGATCTCCGAGGCCGGCTCCTGGATCCCGATGTAGTTTCCCAACGACTTCGACATCTTCTGCACGCCGTCCAATCCCTCCAGCAGTGGCAGCATCAGCAGCACCTGGGGGTCCTGTCCATACTCCCTCTGCAGTTCCCGCCCCACCAGCAGATTGAATTTCTGATCGGTGCCACCCATTTCCACGTCGGCCTGCAACACCACCGAGTCGTACCCTTGAATCAGGGGATAGAGGAGCTCGTGGATGGCGACCGGCTGCGACCTCTTCAAGCGCTTGCTGAAGTCGTCCCTTTCCAGCATGCGGGCCACGGTGTAGCGGGCGGCCAAGGTAAGGAACTGCTCGCTGCTGAAGGGCATCATCCAGCGGCTGTTGAAGTCGATAACGGTCTTTTCCGGATCCAGCACCTTGAAGACTTGCTGCTTGTAGGTCTCGGCATTCTCCGCCACCTCCTCCCGGGTCAAGGGCTTGCGGGTGGCGCTGCGGCCGGACGGGTCCCCGATCAGACCGGTAAAGTCGCCAATCAGGAAGATGACCGTGTGGCCCAGGTCCTGAAAACGCCTCATGCTGCGCAGCATGACCGTGTGGCCCAGATGCAGGTCCGGCGCCGTCGGATCGAAACCCGCCTTGATCCGCAACGGTATTGCGGTTTGAGCCGAGCGGACCAGCCGTTCTCGAAGCTCTTCCGGTCGAATCAGCTCGGAGACTCCCTGCTGCAGGAAGCTCAGTTGTTCCTCGATGGTCACCGTCGGGCCCTACCTTCTCCAGCCGTTTGAAACAACGCCCTGCGCCGGGTGGCGCGAATCCGGTTCAATGCCGGGCATGGGTATTTTCACAGTCAGAACCGGCGGACCACTCTTCGACCCTCCAGGCGCACTTCACCCCGGACCAGCATCCCGATCGCCTGGGGATAGAGCCGATGTTCTTCGGCCAGGATTCTCGCGGCCAGCGACTCTTCATCGTCGCTCTCCAGCACCGGCACTGCAGCCTGCAACAGAATGGGGCCGGAATCGACCCCTTCATCTACAAGGTGGACGGTGCAGCCCGAAAACTGGACGCCGTATTCCAGTGCCTGCCGCTGGGAATTCAGTCCGGGAAAGGCCGGAAGCAGGGAGGGATGGATGTTCAGGATTCGGTTGGGAAAGGCCCGGACGAACACGGGGCTGAGGATCCGCATGAACCCGGCCAGGCAGACCAGATCAACGCGGTGCCGCCTGAGCTCGTAGACCAGGCTCCGATCATAGTCCTCTCGTGGCACACCTCGGGAGGGAATCACCAGCGTCTTCAATCCCCGCCGCCGCGCCTTTTCCAGTCCGGGTGCCGAGGCCAGATTGCTTACCACCACTTCGATACGGGCCGGCAAACGCCCCCGCTTGATGCTGTCGGCAATGGCCTCGAAGTTGGAGCCGCGTCCAGAAAGCAAGATCGCAAGACGCTTCATTTAAAGCACACCCATCCTGTAGGCCAGACTGCCGTCTAAGCAGACTGCTGCCTTTCTTCGTAGCTACCGCCTGTAATAAACCCGACGCTTCCCCGAACGGATTTCGCCGATCCGGTAGAGGGGCTCCCCGCTACGGGCAAGATATTCTTCCACCTTGGACACTTCTCCGGGTGAAACGATCAATGCCATGCCGATACCCATATTGAAGGTACGCAGCATTTCGGCCTCATCGATCCGGCCCAGCTCCTGAAGAACGCCAAAGATGGGCGGCTCGGTCCAGGAGTTCAGTTGAATGTGGGCTGAGCAGCCGCCGGGCAGAATCCGGGGGAGATTATCGGTGAGTCCCCCTCCGGTGATGTGGGCCAGTCCGCTGAGCCGGCCCCGGTCCAGCAGCGGCTTCAACAGGGACAGATAGTTCCGATGAGGCTGCAACAGCACCTCTCCCAGGGGAAGCGGCAACTGGGGAAGCCTGCTGCCAACCTCATAACCGCCCACCTCGAACAACAACTTGCGCACCAGGGAGTAGCCGTTGGTGTGCAATCCGGTGGATGCCAGTCCCAGGATGGCATCTCCCGGCCGGATGCGTTGTCCGTCCAGCAGTCGCGACTGATCGACCAGTCCCACGATGAAACCGGCCAGATCGTATTCCCCGCTGGAGTAGAACCCAGGCATCTCGGCAGTTTCTCCTCCCAGCAGAGCGCATTCCGATTCCCGGCAACCGGCGGCGATCCCTTCGACGACCTTGGCGATGACCTCCGGCTCCATCCGATGGGTTGCGATGTAGTCCATGAAGAAGAGAGGCGTGGCTCCTTGAACCAGGATGTCGTTGACACAGTGAGCTACCAGATCCCTGCCCACGGTGTGGTGAACGCCGGTGGCGAAGGCAATCTTGAGCTTGGTCCCCACGCCATCGACGCTGGACACCAGAATGGGCCGAGACGTCCCCTTGCTCTTCAGGCGAAAGAGCCCACCGAAGCTGCCGATCTCGCTGGCGACCTCCGGCGTAAAGGTCTGACGGGCCAGCGCCTTGATGCGTTTCTTGGCGGCATCGGCCCGGTCGATATCCACGCCGGCGTCCCGATAGGCAAAGACGGTCTTGGCGGTCATGGGCTTGTCTGGAACAACAGAAAAGAGTTATCCACGAAGGGCCACGAAGGAAGACGAAGGGCCACGAAGAAAAACTGAAAGAAATCTGTCCCTATTCGTGTTCATTCGTGTCCGTTGGTGGTTCGTCGTTTTTCCTTGTGGATTACTCTTATCGGTCCTTCGTGCTCCTTCGTGGATATGGGGAGTGCAAATGCTCGGACCGGTTCAGGCAGTCTCGACCGCGGGCATCTGAGGAAAAGGCACCGGATAGTCGCCGGTATAGCAGGCCGAGCAGAAATGTCCCTGGCCCTGCTCCACGCCGCAGCTGCGGAGCATGCCTTCATGGCTCAAATACCCCAAGCTGTCGGCCTCGATATACTTGCGAATTTCTTCAACCGAATGGCTGGAGGCAATCAACTCCCTCTTGGTAGGCGTGTCCACCCCGTAAAAGCATGGGGAGATGGTGGGCGGACAACTGATGCGCACGTGCACTTCCACGGCGCCTGAGTCCCGGACCATCTTGACGATCTTTCGGCTGGTCGTTCCCCTCACGATGGAGTCGTCCACCAGAACCACTCGTTTCCCCCGGATCAGCTCCGCCACCGGATTCAGCTTGATCTTGACTCCGAAATGGCGAATGGACTGCTTGGGCTCGATAAAGGTTCTGCCGACATAGTGGTTGCGGATCAGCCCGAATTCGAACTGGATCTTCGACTCGTGGGAAAAGCCGATGGCGGCGGCCACGCCCGAATCCGGCACCGGCACGACGATATCGGCCTCCACCGGCTGCTCCTGCGCAAGGGTCCTCCCTAATAGGTGACGGCTCTCGTAAACGGACCGGCCAAAGATATGGCTATCGGGTCTGGAAAAGTAGACGTGCTCGAAGACGCAGAAGGAAGGAGACTGCGGGGGCGAGATCTGGCGTGACCGGATCCCGCCCCTGAAGAGGGTCAACATTTCCCCGGGGGCGACTTCGCGGTCGAAGGTGGCTTCGATGAGGTCAAAGGCGCAGGTCTCCGAAGCCAGCACGGGAGAACCGTCCAGCCAACCCAGGTTAAGTGGGCGAAAACCCCGTGGATCCCGAACGGCGATTACCTTTTCCCGGGTCAGAAAGATCAGCGAGTAAGCTCCTGTCAACTGTGACAGAGCTTCCTGGATGGCGTCCTCGATGTCTCTCTGTTGGGACCGGGCGATGAGGTGGAGAATGACCTCGCTATCGGTCGTCGACTGGAAGATCGACCCCGACTTCTCGAGCTGGCACCTCACCTGCAAGGCATTGATCAGATTCCCGTTATGACAGAGCGCCAGGTCACCCTGACTGCAGGAAACGACCAGGGGCTGGGCGTTCTTGGCGGCGCTCTCACCCGCCGTCGAGTAGCGGGTATGGCCAATGGCCGCCTCCCCCTTCAAGTGCTCCAGGCGAGAGTGGTCGAAAATGTCGGCCACCTGGCCCATTCCCGTTTCATTGTGGAGGCCGTTGCCGTCACTGGAGACGATGCCCGCGCTCTCTTGTCCCCGATGCTGAAGTGCGTACAGGCCAAGATAGGCAATCCGCGACGCCTCCCGATGCCCGAACACCCCAAAGACTCCGCACTCTTCCCGAAATTTGTCAAACATCGGTTACCCGGGACACCTCGCTCTGTCGGTACCGCAGCCAGCGGCGTTTGTCAGGGAGTAGCAACAGGAATGACCGGCAATGCGAACCAGAAATTATAATGGATCGGCGAACAATCCACCCAGACAATTTCTCCAGGTCTTCTCCAGCGAGACGACCGATCTTTCGATTATGACCGAGGCGGGATTTCGCACGCTCAACACATCCGGAACCACCTGCCCCAAAGGAGTCACCGGCACGCCTTGAAGCCCGGCAATGTTCTCCAGGGCCGCCAGGTTCTCCTCCTCGACCGTAACCAGAATCCGGGAGGGATATTCCGCAAACAACACCTCTCCCACCTCTTGGGCCGAAGGCAAGAGGATCTCTGCCCCCAGAGTCCCGGCGCCAAAGCGGGAAAAGCCCATCTCCGCCAGGGCTACGGCCAAACCTCCATCCGAACAGTCGTGAGCAGAGAGAATGAGGCCTCTCTCGATGCCCTCGCGGCAGGTCCTCTGCACGCGCACCTCCAGATCCAGGTCCAGGGGAGGACAGGGAAGCCGACTGACCCACCGCGTATAGACGTCTGCTCCGTTATCCCGCGACGGTTGCAGCCTCGACAGGTTGTGGCGGACAGCGCTTGAATAGCCGGTCGGTTGTCCGACCAGTGGACCCAGCAAGACGACCCGATGGCCTTCCCGGATAAACCAGGAGCCCCGGAGGCGGGAAAGCGGTTCAATCAAGCCCACCATTCCAATGACGGGAGTGGGGTCGATGCCCTCCCCAAGCGTCTCATTGTAGAGGCTGACGTTTCCGCCGGTGATGGGTGTCCCCAGGGCACGGCAGGCTTCACCCATTCCTTCAACCACCTGGGTCATTTGCCACATGATTTCGGGTTTCTCCGGATTGCCCATATTCAGGCAGTTGGTGGCTGCCAGGGGACGAGCTCCGGCGCAGACCAGGTTGCGGCAGCTCTCGGCCACTGCCAACTGGGCACCGACTCGGGGATCCTGGCGGCAGTAGCGACCGTTGCCGTCCAGGCTCATGGCCAGTGCCTTCCGGGTATTCTTGACTCGAACCACGGCTGCATCGGCTCCGGGGACCTGAACCGTATTGGTCCGTACCATGTGGTCGTATTGGCGATAGACCCACTCGCGCGAACTCAGATTGGGGGAAGCCAGAAAACACTCCAGGAGCCTGCCCCAATCCATGGACAGAGGACCTGGCGCGGGCAGGGACGGCGAGGCCCCTGCGGAGGCTGCCACCGGTCGGCGGTAAAGCGGAGCCTCGTCGGTCAGGGCCCGATTGGGTATTTCGGCCACTTTCCGTCCCCGGTCCAGGATCCGAAGCATTCCGTCCCCGGTAACTTCTCCAATGGCGACGGCATCGATCTCCCATTTTCGGAAGATCCGGAAAATCTCCTCTTCCCTGCCCCGTTCGGCCACCAGGAGCATCCGTTCCTGGGATTCGCTCAGCATGATCTCGTAGGGAGTCATGCCCTCCTCGCGTTGAGGCACCCTCGCCAGATCGATCTCGATTCCCGTGTCCGCCCGCCCGCCCATCTCACAGGTGGAGCAGGTCAGTCCGGCGGCCCCCATGTCCTGGATGCCTACTACGGCACCCGTCTTCATGGCTTCCAGACAGGCCTCCAGCAGCAGTTTCTCCAGAAAGGGATCGCCAACCTGCACGTTGGGGCGCTTGCTCTCCGAGGCTTCATCGAACTCGGCCGAAGCCATGGTGGCCCCGTGAATGCCGTCCCTGCCGGTCTTGGCGCCGACGTAGATCACCGGATTCCCGATTCCCACGGCTTTCCCATAAAAGATCCGGTCCTTTCTGAACAGACCCAGGGCAAAGGCGTTGACCAGAGGGTTTTGGGAGTAACATTCCTCGAACACCACTTCCCCACCCACGGTCGGGACCCCGAAACAGTTGCCGTATCCGGCGATCCCGGCCACCACACCCTCCATGATGCGCCGGTTGCGGGGCTGATCGGGCGGTCCGAAGCGCAGGGAGTTCATGGCAGCGATGGGACGGGCTCCCATGGTAAAGATATCGCGCAAAATCCCGCCGACGCCGGTGGCCGCTCCCTGGTAGGGCTCGACGAAGCTGGGGTGATTGTGGGACTCGATCTTGAAGGCCACCGCGTAGCCGTCGCCGATATCGACGATCCCGGCGTTCTCGCCGGGTCCCTGCAGCACCTGGGGGCCTTGAGTGGGCAGCCGCTTCAGGTGGAGCTTGGAACTCTTGTAACTGCAGTGTTCGCTCCACATGACGCTGAAGATCCCCAGTTCCGTCAGGTTGGGGGAGCGACCCAGGATCGACAGGATGCGATCGAATTCGGGCCGGGTCAGGTTGTGCTGTTCCAGCACTTCAGCCGTAACCGACAGATTGGCTTGCATTTCAGGCCTGGGATCGGGACTGGATCATCGACTGAAAAAGGCGCACCCCGTGCTCGCTGCCCAGCAGGGGCTCGCTGGCTCTTTCCGGGTGGGGCATCATTCCCAAGACGTTGCCATGGGGATTGCAGATCCCGGCCACATTGGCGACCGAGCCATTGGGGTTGGAGTCGGCGGTAATTTCACCGTCCGGCGTACAGTAGCGGAACACCACCTGCCGGTTGCGCTCCAGCTTCCGGAACGCGTCAGGGTCAAGGGTGTAGTTGCCCTCCATGTGTCCGATGGGAATGTTCCAGACGTCGCCTTCCCTGGCCAGACCGGTAAAGGGAATCCGGGCGTTCTCCACCCGAATCGAGACCTGCCGGCACACATACTTCAACCCGCGGTTCCTCAGCATGGCTCCCGGCAGCAGCCCCGATTCCAGCAGTATCTGGAAGCCGTTGCAGATGCCCAGGACCAGTCCGCCCCGATCAGCGAAACGCCGCACCACTCCCATCACCGGAGAGAACCGGGCGATGGCCCCGGTGCGCAGATAATCCCCGTAGGAGAATCCTCCTGGGACGATGATGGCCTGGCAATCCTTGAGATCGGTCGACTGGTGCCAAATAAACTCCGCCGGCTGTCGCATCACCTTGCGAACGGCATGATAGGCATCGTGCTCGCAATTGCTGCCCGGAAACATCAGCACGCCGAATTTCATCTTCAACCGTCTCCTGGAAATCGGTCGGAAGGCAGAAGCCTTCCCTTGCCCACGGCACATTCCCCCATCCAGGACGCAACTACTCGATCCGGTAACTGAATTCCTCGATCACCGGGTTGGTCAACACGTCCCTGGCTATCTTTTCGACCTCGGCTTGAACTTCTTCCCGAGTCAACTCGGAGGCGAAGTCGATTTCGAAAAACTTTCCCTGGCGCACCTCGGTAATCTTTCGAAAGCCGATGTTCTGCAGACTGTGATGAATGGTCTTGCCCTGGGGATCCAGAACGCTTTTTTTGAGGCTGACGTAAACTCTAGCCCGCATATCTCACCCACCGAAAACACGCTCGAAAACGGTGTCCACATGGCGCAAGTGGTGGTCCAGATCGAAGCTGGTTTCGATCTCGGAACGGGACAGATGTTGGCCTATCTCTTCGTCCTGAAGCACCAGGCTCTTGAATTCCGTCCCCTCCGACCACACGCGCATGGCGTTTCGCTGCACCCACCGATAGGCCTTCTCCCGGCTGACCCCTTTTCGAGTCAGGTCGAGGAGAATCTGTCCGGAAAAGACCAGACCCTTCATCAAATTCAGGTTCTCCACCATCCGCTCCGGGTAGACCAGCAGCCTTTCCAGCAGTCGCGTGGACTTGGCCAACAGGTAGTCGACCAGAATGGTTGAATCCGGCAGAATCACGCGCTCCACTGAAGAGTGGGAAATATCCCGCTCGTGCCACAGCGTGATGTTTTCCAGGCCGGCCAGCAGGTTGGAGCGCACCACCCGGGCCAGGCCGGAGATCTGTTCGCAGGTAACGGGATTCCTCTTGTGCGGCATTGCCGAAGAGCCCTTCTGCCCGGCCGAAAAGTACTCTTCCACCTCCCGGACCTCGGTGCGCTGCAGCCCCCGGACCTCGGTGGCGATCTTCTCCAGGCTGGCGGCGATCAGGGCCAGCGCGGACAGGAATTCGGCATGGCGGTCACGTTGCACGATCTGGGTCGAAACCGGGTCGGGCTGCAGTCCCAGGATGCGGCATACGGATTCCTCCACGGTGGGATCGAGGTGGGCAAAGGTCCCGACGGCCCCCGACAGCTTGCCCACTCGAACGCATTCGGACGCGTCCCGCAGCCGCCTCTGGTTGCGGCGAGCTTCTTCGTACCACACGGCCAGCTTGAGGCCCAGCGTGGTGGGTTCGGCATGAATCCCATGAGTCCGCCCCACCATGACCGTTCTCTTGAACTCATGGGCGCGCTTCTCCAGCACCTTCACGAACCGGTCCAGCCCTTCGGTGAGAATCTCCGACGCTTCCTTGAGCTGCAGAGCCAGGGCCGTATCCACCACGTCGGAGGAGGTCAGACCGTAGTGTACGTAGCGGGACTCCGGCCCCACATGCTCGGCCACCGAGGTGGTGAAGGCGACCACATCGTGCTTGACCTCGCGCTCGATCTCGTCGATCCGTGCCACGTCGAAGTCGGCTTTCGCCCGAATGACCCGAGCCGCATCCCGGGGGATGACGCCCCGCTCGGCCAGGACATCCACGCAGGCCAGCTCCACTTCCAACCACTTTCGAAACTTGTTTTCCGGAGACCAGATCTGCCCCATGCGGGGACGGGTATAACGTTCAATCACAGTGAAAAATCCTCTTGAAAAAATGCGGGCTACAAGCGAATGACCCTGCTCGGACCCGACCGGGAAGCCAAGAGCAGGTTTTCGAGGTCAAAGCCCTTTTTCCCCAAGGCTTTACCGGCGACCATGCGTGCGATATCGGGATGGTTGTTGTTCTCACTCAGGTGAGCCAGCAGGATATAGGCGGCCTTTCCGTCAAAGTCTTCCTCGAAGAATTTCCCGACGCTTTCGTTGGAAAGATGGCCATGGCGGCTCATGATTCGCTGCTTCACCGCCCAGGGATAGGGGCTGAGACGCAACATTTCCAGGTCATGGTTCGACTCCAGGACCAGCAGGTCGCTCCCGGACATTCGGCGCCGCACCAATTCGGTGAGGACACCCAGATCCATCACATGAGAGATCTTGACTCCCTCGGCTTCCAGGTTGAATGCCAGGGGATCGGCGGCATCGTGGGGAACGGAAAACGGGGATATCTTCAAGTCGCCAACTTGAAACGACTCTCCCGCGCGGAGGCGTTCCCTCCTTTTCAGCACCGGCTTTAGTGAGAGCGCCTCGTAGGTCGCATCTCCAACGAAGGTGAGAATATCACAGGTCTTCAGGAGCCCCGCCAAGCCCTTGACGTGGTCACTGTGCTCGTGGGAAATGACCAGGGCATCGATGTCTTCCAGCGTTTCTCCGATGGCCAGAAGTCTTCTGGCCGTCTGAGCCCGACTGAAGCCCGCATCCAGAAGCAGCTTGACTCTTCCGGTGGCAATGAAGGTACAGTTGCCGGAACTCCCGCTGCCCAGAACTGAAACCGTAACCGCCACCGTTGCCCCGCCCGGCTTCACCAGTGGAAATTCAATGAACCGCGTGGCTGAAGGATCCCTGGTCTTCCTGACCTTGCCTCGGCCGCCCGCTCATCCACAATCCAGGTCGGCACGGCTCAATCGGACCCCCTCCAGGTTGCCCAGCACGGTAAGTGCCACCTGCCGAGTGTCAAAAACCGAACCAGCCAACCCCTGAACTTCATCCGCGGACACTCGATCGATTTCCAGAATCGTCTCCTGCGGAGGTGTGTAGTCCCCGAAATAGAGTTCCTGGCGCGCCAGGTTGGACATGCGGCTGGAACTGGATTCCAGGCTCAGCAGCAGGCTCCCCTTCAAGTGATCCTTGGCGCGCCGGAGTTCTTCGTCCTTGACTCGATGCTCCTTGAGGTCACGGAACTCCCGCACGATCGAACTGACCACCCTGCCGGTGTTTTCGAGAGAGGTTCCCGCGAAGACCGACAGACAGCCGGTGTCCCGAAATGAACTCAATCCCGAGTAGACGGCATAGGCCAGACCCTGTTTCTCCCTGATGTTCTGAAAGAGACGGGAACTCATTCCGGCTCCCAGGATGGTGCTCAACAGGTAGAACGCGAATCGGTCCTGGTCGGTGAGGGCGCAACCGGGCACGCCCATGCAGATGTGGGCCTGTTCCAGCTCTTTCTTGGTGCGCAATGAGATGGGATTGCAGGGCTTGGCCGGAGCCAGGGCTCGCCCGTTCGATCGGCCTTCCAGGTGGCCGAAATGCTGCAGGGCCAGGTCCAGGATGTTGCGGTGGTCCAGGTGGCCAGCGGCCGAGACCACCAGTTGATCCGGGGTGTAATGCTCCCGGAAAAAACCAGCTACCCGGTCCCGGTCCAGGCCGCTGACTGTCCGGCTGGTTCCCAGGATCGGTCGCCCCAGCGGTTGGTCCCTCCAGAAGTTCTGGGTGAATATCTCGCAAACCAGATCATCCGGACTGTCTTCCTCCATCTTGATCTCCTCCAGAACCACGCGGCGTTCCCGCTCCATCTCATCGGGATCGAACTGCGGGTCGAGGACGAGATCCGAAAGGATGTCGAATGCCAGGGGAAGATGGTCATCCAGAACCTTGGCGCTGTAACAGGCGGTTTCCTTTCCCGTGAAGGCATCCAGGTGGCCACCGATCGAGTCCACCTCCTTGGCGATCTGTTCGGCCGTGCGCCGCCGGGTGCCCTTGAACAACAGGTGCTCCACGAAATGGGCTACGCCGTTCAGTTCAGGGGTTTCGCTGCGAGAGCCGTTCTTTACCCAGACACCCAGGGAAACGGAACGGACATGAGGCATGCGCTCGGTGAGAACCGTGAGCCCATTGTCCAACACGTCCTTATTGACATTCTCCATGGAGTCCGTGTCCCAGGGGTGCGAACTGGATTGTTCCGGAAGACTCGAATGCAGCTGCGGCAGTGGGAAAATGGGTCGAGCCGCGTAGGTGATCACTTAAGGTATGAAGCTAACACAACCCCAGCGGGTTTTCAACGGGGTGAATTCACTCCTCCCCGAACAGGGGACGTTGGCCAGCCTGTTCCGGACCAACCCCGGAGGTCAGGTCTTCGGCAAGGGAAAAGCCGCTCTCCAGCAGTTGGCGTGCTTTCCCGTTCGATTCCAGGGGAATCGCCTGAGCCCCCTCCATTCCCGGGATGATGACCAGAGTCTGCTGCAGTCCAATTCTCTTGTCTCGCAACAGTTCCGGAGAGTGGGTGCTCAGCAGGGTCTGCCTCCCGGTGCGGCGCTGGACCCGGGCCAGCATCTTCGGCAGTGCCCGGACCATGCCGGGATGGAGTGAAAGTTCCGGCTCCTCGAGCAATAACGGCCCCTCCTTCTCCATGGCTGACCAGAAAAGGCCGATAAGCCTCAAAGTGCCGTCGGAGAACTGTTCCTCCGTCTGCCAGGCGCCCTGGGGGCGCCAGTGACGGTATTTGCCGCGAAGATGGGGTGTCCCCCGGGAATCGCGCCACAGGTCGATGGCCTCCAGTTGGGGTACCGCCATCTGAAGAGCCTTCCCGATCCGTCGGAGCCGAGCATTGCGGGTGCGCTCCTGGACGCCGGCGACCTGCTCCAGGAAGTCTCCGCCGAATGGGTCGTTCAAGCCTCCCCCCGTACGGTCAGGGTCGCGAATCAGTTGGGGCACGATGTGCAGGTAGCGAATGGAAGCAAAGAAGGCGGACAACTCTCGAAAGGTCCGGTTGGCGTTCACCTGCTCCAGGCTGGTTTGGGTGAGACGCTCGGGATCGGCATAATCCTGTTCATCGGGACGCTTGATCAGTTC
Source organism: Acidobacteriota bacterium (assembly GCA_028875575.1). Lineage (NCBI taxonomy): Bacteria > Pseudomonadati > Acidobacteriota > Acidobacteriota bacterium. Next base: position 31,464 of record JAPPDF010000055.1, on the reverse strand, counting down.
CACGCAATCGCGCAAGACCCGTTCCATGCAAACCACCGGCCGTCTTTGCTGATCCTGGTGAAGACCCAACTCGTAGTTCCACTGAATCCCTGCCTTCCCCTCGGTCAATTCAACGCCGATCTCGACCACGGACTGCCTGCGGGCCGCCAGGCAGCGGATGGTGCTCACCCCGCCTCGTCGAGACACGGCCTGCTGAAATCCGCCCCCCGGCGCAGCCAGGTCCCGCAGGAAGCGGAAGACATCCAGAAAGTTGGATTTCCCCGACGCATTGGGGCCGATGAGATACAGACGGTCCGGGATGGCAACTTCGATGCTGGTGAAGTTTCGCCAATTCCGTAGTCGCAGACGCCGCAAACGCAGGTCTCCGCCCATCTCACCTCCGACGCAACAGGCGCTGAATGAGGGCGGGTTGGCTCCCCCTTCCGCGCCAAGAACCCCGGGCGCTTCGCGCCCTGGACCGGGTAGTCGAGTCAAGCCGAAAATATAGCACCGAACGCCGCCGGCAACCAATAGCCGAGCCCCGACTCCAGAGCCGATTGCGCGATCTTCAACCCGTCTGCTATGATCTCCATTCCAGCTTGAACCGGTTGAAAACAGGAGACTTCCCGCAATGGCTGCTTCCAGGGGCGAGCTTTTGGGGCTGACTGCCGACGAACTGGGCGCCCTGATGGTCGATTGGGGTGAGAAGCCCTATCACGGACGCCAGCTTTACGGAGCCCTATACCGCCGAAGGCAACTGGATACGCGATCGATGACCGAACTCTCCAAGTCCCTGCGGCGGAAGCTTGCAAGCTGCACCATTACCCTGCCCCGGCTCAAAAAGCGTCAGCGAGCCGGCGACGGCACCGATAAATACCTGCTTGAGCTGACGGACAAGGCGAAGATCGAGTGCGTTCTGATCCCGGAGCGGAAGCGCACTACCCTGTGCATATCGACTCAGGCGGGCTGCCCACTGGATTGCCGCTTCTGTCTGACGGCCATGCTGGGGTTCAGGCGCAACCTCAACCCGGCAGAGATCCTGGGTCAGGTCCTCTACGTGCTTGCTGACAGAAACCTGGCAATAAACTCGGCGGGGGATGGCAGCCGTCCGGCACTCACCAACCTGGTACTGATGGGAATGGGCGAGCCTCTTCTCAACCTGGATAATGTCCTCAAGTCCCTGATCATATTGGCCGATCCCGGAGGATTGGCTCTTTCACCGCGCCGCATCACCCTATCGACGGTGGGGCTGGTTCCCCAGATGAGGAGACTGGCTCGGGCACCCGTTGTACCCAACCTGGCCGTCTCGCTGTCCGCCACCACCGATGAGGTTCGTGACCGGCTGATGCCCATCAACCGAAGGTATCCCATTGACACCATCCTTCAGGCCTGCGCCGATTACCCTCTGAAACGAAACCAGCGGGTGACATTCGAGTACGTCCTCATGGACGGAGTCAACGACAGCGACGACGATGCCCGACGGCTGGTCAAACTGCTGGCCCACCTCCGGTCAAAGGTCAACCTCCTTCCGCTGAACCCCGGCAATGCCAACGGCTTGAGACCCTCATCCCCCCGGCGGGTGAACCGCTTTCGGGAGATCCTCACCGGAAAGGGCCTGCCGGCTTACGTCCGGCGACCCAGGGGAATGGACATCTATGCCGCCTGCGGGCAACTGCACCTGGCGGCGGATCATTCGTCCCGAACCACGCGCACCTCGCGTCTGGACACCAATTCGTAGCGTACGCGGCGCCAGACGATGGTGGAAGTAAACAGGGAGATCGCTAGATTGCAGGCGGTCAGCGTCGCCGCCAGCGGCCCCAGCAGCAGGTATCCCCAAAAGTCTCGCTTGAGCCCTTCTTGCTGCTCGGAGCGGATCCGCCGGATCATTCTCCAGCGAAACAGACCGCGAACAGCACCGAAAAACCAGACCAACACCAACAGGAACAGCAACGGGGCGCCCTGCAGCCAGTCGATCTCGATGGATCCCCCCACCCCAAGGGCCGACGCCAGCAGCTCACCCACCGTCCACCACCAGAACAGGACAAAGGGCCACTCCGAGAGCAGCGCCAGCCTCCAGCGACCTCGCGAGTAGACCTTGGTAATGATAATTTGGCGAGTGGACCATTCCAGCAGCTCTCTCCAGGTGCAGTCCCCATGGGAGGCCACCAGACAGCGAGGTTGAAAGTGGACTCGCAGGCCCGCCGCATTTACCGCCTCCGTGAGGGAATAGTCGTCACTGACGGAACGCTTCCAATAAGCCGGTACGTCCACGGCCGCAAAGGTCGACCGTCGGATGGCCATCGAGCCTCCCCAGGCAAAGTTGTGAGGATGCTCCCCCAAGAGCGTGGCTATGGAGCTGTTCCAGGTGGCCCGCAAAAGGCTGGCCAGATTTCCCCTGCGGGGGAAGAACCACCTGTAGCCGGTGGAGGCTCCTGTTTCGGGGTCTCTCAGGGGTGCCAGCAGATCCCGCAGCCAATGCCGGTGAGGCCGCCCGTCCGAATCTGCGAAAACCAGGACCTGCGAGGCCGGATCCACACTTTCCAAGGCCCGCAGGAGATTGTGCACCTTCTCTCCGCGCTGGTTCGAGAGTCCGGACACCACGAACTTGACCCGCCGGCCCGGAAATCTCCGAGCTGCCCTGCGGAGAGCTCCCAGCGAGGGATCGGACTCGGTGGCGGTCACGACGATGACTTCGTAGTCCTCGAACTCCTGATCCAGGATGGCCTCCACGTTCTCCTGCAACTCGAAATCGGTCCCCTTGCAGGGAACGATCACCGAAGCTGGAGGCATCCAGGCAGGCGGTGTGCGTGACAACTGGCGGTCGAGATAGCGCGTGTAGCTCAGGCTGTGCAATGCGCCGAGCAAGCCCTTGAGGAGAACCACTCCGGCAAGAAGGAGGAAAAGCAAGTCCATGAAGGGGGAATTGCGGCCTCGGCTTGGGGAGACAAGGCTACTCCCAGCGAAAAACCTTCACCGCCGCCCAGACCGAAACGATGCTCCACAATCCCAGGCCGGCCAACTGGAGCCAAAGAGTCGGAAGAGTCGAACCTTCCAGCACAATGCTTCGCATGCCGTCTGCCAGGTAAGTCAGGGGGAAGAAATCGGTAACCAGTCGCACCGGCTCCGGCAGATTGGAGCGGCTGAAAAACACACCCGAGAGGAGCATCATGGGTAGCGAAACCACGTTGGCCAGGGGGACGACCTGATCTTCGGTCCTGGCGATACCGGCCAGGAAAAAGCCGATGGCCAGGAACACGGCTCCGCCCAACAGGCCCACGGCGAAGAGATCCAGCAGACTTCCCATGAACTGCAGGTCGAAGAAGAAAATCCCCACCCCAACCAGGACAACGGTTTGCGCCAGCAAGACTATCAGCCGCATGGTCACCTGGGCCGCGATGAATTCCTGGGGTCTCATGGGAGTCACCGACAGGCGGCGAAGCACCCCCCGTTTTCGGAGCGCAACGAATCCGAAGGCCACCCCGAAAATACCGCTCTGCATGATGGCCAGGGACAGCACCCCGGGAAGCAGGAAGTCGATATAGCTGGAGCGGCGGCTGGCTACCGATTGGAGGGTCATTGGAACTCGATCGGGCGCCGTATGCATCCTGAAAGTCTCATCGTCCAGCACCTTGCGCAGGATGAGCAGTCCCAATTGGGATTCCTCGGGCGTGCCGTCATTGACCAGGACCCTCAGCTCTTTCCCCTTGGCGGCATCGAACTCCTCGGGAATGACTAGAACCAGGTGGCGCTTGCCGGCCATGAGCTGTTCCAGCTCGGAGCTTTCCGCCCCGCGGCTGACCTGAACCGTCCGGACCTCCCCGAGCCTCCCGACGAGCTGCCCGGCCGGCTCATCCTCCCCGCCTGCCACTCCGATCCGAATCTTTCCCAAACTCTCGAAACTCACGAATCCGAACAGAAAGATCATGAAGAGCGGCAGCAACATGGTCCAGATGATGGCTTCCTTCTGTCGTGTGAACATCTTCAGGGAAGCCACCGTCAATTTCCACTGGAGCCGCATGATTTGCCACCGTTGGTATGCCAGGTGAGCCGGGATTAACCGGGGTCCCAGCCTTCGCCTGCGATTTTTATTCGGTATGGGTAATCAACCGAGATCTCCGGGTTATTCCTCTTGCAAGGCGTGGCCGGTGAGGTGGAGAAACACGTCTTCCAGGTTGGCCAACCGTTCCACTCTTTCCTTCTTGAACCCGGATGCCAAGAGATCGCCGATGAGTTTTTGGGGAGGGGCGTCGGCGACGATCCTGCCTCGGTCCATGATAGCCACTCGATCGCACAACTCCTCGGCCTCTTCCATGTAATGGGTCGTCAGGACCACCGTTTTTCCCTCGGAGCGAATTCTGCGGATGACGCCCCAGAGGTGCCGTCGAGCCTGAGGGTCCAGTCCGGTGGTAGGCTCATCCAGAAACACCAGCAGCGGATCGTTCACCAGGGCCGCGGCTACCGAGAAACGCTGCTTTTGCCCCCCCGAGAGCTGCTCCACCTGAGCCTTGGCGCGATCCTGCAATTCCACCTCGCCCAACAGTCGCACGGGATCCACCGACCGGCCGTAAAGTTCTCCCAACAACAGCAGCAACTCCCTCAGATTGAGCTTCTCGAAAAAGGAAGCCGACTGGAGCTGAACACCTATCCGCTGTTGAACCTGCCGGGGGTGACCGCGGACGTCCAGCCCATCCAGAATGACCGTCCCGGCATCGATGGGCCTCAGCGTTTCGATCATTTCCAGAGTTGAGGTCTTTCCGGCGCCGTTGGGGCCGAGGATGCCGAAGATTTCCTGGCGGCGAACCGAGAAGCTGACCCGATCGACGGCGACCAGGTCTCCATATTTCTTGCACAGGTTGTCGACAGCCAGAATCACCGATGACACTTGTCTGGGATACCCATGTTTCGCCCCGTATGAGCCGCCTCGTCGTATGGGACGGCGGCGCGCCTAGGCAAAAAGTGAATAGTGGTCAGTGGTTAGTGGATAGTTATTTAATCGACACGCAATGCGTCTTGTCGGTGTCGGCGCCGTCCTTCCCATAAGCTCGGTCAGTTCATCAGGCATTTGCCCGCTCCCGAAGCCCTCGGCTGACCACTCTTCACTCTCCACTCTCCACTTCAGCGATTTGAGCGGCCATTGCCCTCTAACCGACCCTGTTGTATTTTAGTCGAAGGCGCGGGGACCCTGTCCGCAAGCCCGAACCCGAAGGAACGAAACGGACCGCGCCGTTTCCCAAAACCGGAATTCCCATGAAACGCTTGCTTGCCCTCCTGGTTGTCTTGATGGCGGCACTCTCCCTGGGATGGTTGGCGGCGGCGATCATGCAGCCACGGGTCCACGCCTTGGGCGCCTGGCCCGAAGATCGCCCGCTTGCCTATCCCAAGACCCGAAAAGCCGACCAGGTTGACCGTTACCACGGCATCGATGTCCCGGACCCCTATCGCTGGCTCGAAACCCCGGATTCGGAAGAGACCCGTTCCTGGATTCAGGCCCAGAATGCGCTGACGTTCCGATACCTCGGCAAGATATCCCAGCGGGCGCCAATCAGGAGAACGCTGGAGCGGCTGTGGAACTACGAACGCTACAGCGTGCCTCATAAGGAGGGCGGCCGCTACTTCTACCGAAAAAACGACGGTCTGCAGAACCAAAGCGTACTCTATACGCTGGCCAGCCTGACCGGGAAGCCGCGTGTGCTGCTGGACCCCAACCGGCTTTCCGATCAAGGGACCATCGCCCTGGCCAACTACTCCATCAGTCCTGATGGCCGTTTCATGGCCTACGGTCTCTCAACCTCCGGTTCGGATTGGATGGAATGGAAGATTCGAGAGGTCTCGACAGGCAAGGACTTGAAGGAGAAACTGCGCTGGATCAAGTTCTCCGGAGCCTCATGGGACCGCGACAACCGGGGATTCTACTACAGCCGCTACGACGAACCCAAGGGAACTCCCGGACCGGCGGACACCCACTACCACCAGAAACTCTACTACCACCGGATCGGCACGCCTCAGTCGGAGGATGTGCTGGTTTATGAGCGCCCCGACCAGAAGGAATGGGGCTTCAGCCCCGTGGTCACCGAAGACGGGAAGTATCTGGTTATTCACGTTTGGAAGGGGACCGACAGGCGAAATCGTGTCTACATCCGGTCCCTCGAGGACGCGGCCTCGAAGGTCGTTCCCCTGCTGGATGATTTCGACGCTTCCTACAGGTTCATCAACAACGACGGTTCCCTTTTCTGGTTCAGTACCGACCTGGAGGCTCCACGTGGACGAGTGATTGCGGTGGATATCCTAAGGCCGGGGCGGTCGAACTGGCGGGAGGTCATCCCCGAGATGGCCGAAACGCTGGAACAGGTGAGCCTGATCAACCATCGGTTCATTGCCACCTACCTCAAGGACGCCTACTCCCTGGTGCGGCTCTTTGGGCTCGAGGGACAGTCCGCCGGCACCATTGACCTTCCCGGCCTCGGCACCGTCACCGGCTTCGACGGCAAGAAAGACGACTCGGAGACTTTCTTCGGTTTTGCCGGTTTCACCACTCCTCTGACTATTTTCCACCAGGACCTCGAATCGGGTAATCGCCGGCTGTTCCGGGAGCCGAGCGTCGATTTCGACGCCCGGGTCTATGAGACCCGGCAGGTCTTCTATCGAAGCAAGGACGGGACCCGAATCCCGATGTTTTTGACTCACCGCAAGGATCTCTCAAGGGAGCGGACGCACCCGACCTTCCTGTACGGCTACGGGGGCTTCAACATTTCCCTGACCCCCTACTTCTCCGTCTCCAATCTTGTCTGGCTGGAGCTGGGGGGCGTGTTGGCCGTCCCCAATCTCAGAGGAGGAGGCGAGTACGGAGAGGAGTGGCACCAGGCCGGGACCAAGGAAAACAAGCAGAACGTGTTCGATGACTTCATTGCTGCCGCCGAATGGCTGATACGGCACGGATACACCCGTCCTTCCCAATTGGCCATCGGCGGGCGCAGCAATGGAGGGCTGCTGGTGGGAGCCGTCATGACCCAGCGGCCGGAACTGTTCGGTGCGGCTCTACCGGGAGTTGGGGTTCTGGACATGCTGCGTTTCCAAAAATTCACCATCGGATGGGCCTGGGTTTCGGACTACGGGTCCTCGGAGGATCCAAGTCAGTTCAAGGCGCTGCTGGCCTACTCCCCGCTTCACAACCTTCGGCACGGCACCCGCTACCCGCCCACCCTCGTCACCACCGCCGACCACGACGACCGGGTGGTTCCTGCCCACAGCTACAAGTTCGCCGCCGCCCTGCAGGACGCCCAGGCGGGCGACGCACCGGTGCTCATCCGCATCGAGACCCAGGCGGGCCACGGAGCCGGCAAGCCCACCAGCAAGGTCATCGAGGAAGTGGCCGATCAGTGGGGCTTCCTGGTCCACACCCTGAGAATGGACCTGTCCGATTTGGAGGCAACGGACTCCTCCCGGACCGGAAAGAACTGATGGCGACATCCCAACCCGACCTCTCCTTCCTCTGGCCGCTGCTGAAAGGCCTGTTGGTAATCTATGTGGTCCTGGTCGGAAGCGTCTACCTGTTCCAGAGGAAACTCCAATACTTCCCTAACGCGGATCCGGTTCCCCTGCCACAGGGACAGGCATTTCGAGGACTCCAGGAGATCGAGCTGGAAACAGAGGACGGAATCCGGTTGCTGAGTTGGTACTGGCCGGGAGACCGGCCGCTCACCCTGGTCTATTTCAGTGGCAATGGCGGCAACCGCGCGGATCGCCTCGAGTGGGCGCGAGACTTTCACCGCCTGGGCTACGGCCTCTTCCTCCTGGAATACCGGGGGTACGGGGGCAACCCCGGAACTCCCACCGAGAGGAATCTCTACCGGGACGCCCAGGCGGCCCTGGACTGGCTCGCCAGAGACCCGGGTCGGAAACTGGCTTACCTTGGAGAATCACTGGGGTCCGGAGTGGCGGTGGAGATGGCGACCCGAGCCCCGCCTGCCGGACTCATCATTCAATCGGGTTTCTCCTCGGCGGCGGATGTCGGCCAACACAGGTACCCCCTTCTGCCCGTGGGCCTGTTGATGAAGGACCCTTTCGATTCACTGCCCAAGATCAAGGGACTGAGCTGCCCGTTGCTGGCCATTCACGGCGACCGGGACAGGACCGTCCCCCTCCCGCTGGGCTGGGCGCTCTTTGAAGCGGCCCCGGAGCCCAAAGAGTGGCTGATGGTTCCCGGCGCCGCCCACAACGATGTGTCGGGCGTAGGGGGGCAATCCTACTGGAAGAAGATCGACGACTTCCTGAATGAAGTGTCGGACAGCGGACCCAATGGCGAGGCTGTGCCTCAAACCTACAAGCAATAAAGGGAGCCTTTTGCAAAATTCAGCAGCGGGACGCTTGCCGGGAATGGCCACAAAGGGCACAAAAACACAATTTGTGACTTTTGTGCTTTTTGTGGTCGGACAGAATTGATCATCGAGTCGCACCCAATATTGAAAACGGTAGAACCTCAGGTTTGCCGGCAAAATGACCAGCCGCGCCGCGAAATTTGCAAAAGGCCCACGGGTAAAAAGATATCCACCAGGGAAACACCAAAATGAGCAAGACCCTCTATCTGGCCAATCCCTACGGCTTCTCGGCGCAACAGAGCCGGGGACCGCTGCAGGATCTGGTGGCGGCCCTCGAATCGATGGGCGCCGAGGTCTGGGAGCCCTTTGCCCGGAACAACCAGATCGACCGGACCACTCCGGACTGGGCTTATCGGATCGGTCAAGCCGACCTTCGCGACGTGCGGGAGGCGGATGGGTTGTTTGCAGTCGTCAATGGCTGCCCCCCGGACGAGGGCGTGATGGTTGAGCTGGGCATGGCCATCGCCTGGGGAAAGCCGGTGTTCCTCTTCCGGGACGATTTCCGGCGCTGCAGCGACAGCGAGGGCTATCCCCTCAACCTGATGGTGTTCACCGGTCTCCCTGAAAACGGTTGGGAAGCCAGTTGGTACACCTCAATCGAGGAACTGGCAGATACGCAAAAGGCGCTGGCCCGGTGGTTGAGCAAGGGCTAGCCGGCGGGAAAAAGAGTTATCCACCAAGGGGCACGAATGTCACGAAATGATGCTCCCCGCTCCGGCTCTCCGCGTCGAGGAAGATTGGATTCCTGATTAACATCGATGCACAGGATTAACAGGATTATTTGTTGAGCCTTTTGCAGAATTCGGCAGCGAGACGTTTACCGGGAATGGCCACAAAGGGCACAAAAACACAATTTGTGCCTTTTGTGCTTTTTGTGGTTAGAAAGCAGTTTTCACCAGGTCGCACCCGATCAGCGAGTGGTTCAGCTACCTCGCAGCAGCTTCTCATCCTGTTTATCCTGTGCATCCTGTGCATCGATGTAAATAATCGAAGTTATTCACACGGCGGCGTGCTCCCTCCGGTCTCCGAAACCTGTCAAGGCAGGCCACTTGACTTCGGTACTCTCCTTCACTTGCCACTGCCGTTCTCTCTCCCCAAATCCGCTCTTGATTCCGCGGGAAGGGTTAAGGTAATCTCTGCACCGTTGTCCCCGGACGGTGCGTACTGCGACGTCCCAACCATCCTGCCAGGTCCTAACACAATCCGCTTCAGGCGGTCGAGACGCCTGCAGGAATACTGACCGAGTCCCGGCCCGCACTTGGCACAGCCGGAAAGCAGTGGATCAGTCGAGTCGCTCCGGATCGTACTTCCTTTGCCCAGCGACGCCAGAAACGCACCCTGCGAGTTCAACCCCCCGGAGAGCAATGCAGGTTGAATGGCTTAAGGCAGCACAGCCGGCAAGGGCTTGGGCACCACCGGCGAGTGATTCCGCTGCCTCAATCGAACCGTGTGTCCGGTCTCCCGACCAGGCACCAGGGTGATTCCCTTGACAGAAATGCCTTCCCATGACGTTCTGTTGGTGGGTGGTGGAGGAGCAGGCCTGAGAGCCGCCATTGCCGTTTCCGAGGTTGACCCCAATCTGAGCGTAGCCGTGGTCTCCAAGGTCTATCCCATGAGGAGCCACACCGTGTCGGCGGAAGGCGGAGCTGCAGCCGTCATCAAGGAGGGCGACAGCCTGGACGAACACGCCTATGACACCATCTCCGGTGGAGACTGGATGTGCGACCAGGATGCCGTGGAACTCTTCGTCAACGAGGCTCCCCGTGAAATGCTTCAACTGGAGCATTGGGGTTGCCCCTGGAGCCGTGAACCTGACGGAACCGTGGCCGTTCGTCCCTTCGGCGGAATGAAGAAGGAGCGTACCTGGTTCGCCGCCGACAAGACCGGCTTCCACATGCTCCACGCGCTCTTTCAGACCTCTCTCAAATACGGATCCATCACTCGTTACGACGAATGGTTCGTCACCAGGCTTCTGGTGGAGGACGGCCGCGTGCAGGGCGTGGTGGCTATCGAGCTGATGACGGGCAGGATCCAGGCCATTACCGCCAAATCCGTCATCCTCTGTACCGGCGGTTGCGGAAAGGTGTTCCCTTTCACCACCAATGCCAACATCAAGAACGGTGACGGCATGTCGCTTGCCTACCGTGCGGGAGTGCCCCTGAAGGACATGGAGTTCGTGCAGTACCATCCCACCGGACTCCCCTTCACCGGGATTCTGATCACCGAAGCCTCCCGGGCCGAAGGCGGGTTCCTGCTCAACAAGGATGGATACCGCTACCTGCAGGACTACGATCTGGGGACGCCTCAGCCCAAGCCGGTACTGCGGTCCATGGAGCTGGGCCCTCGAGACCGCTTGTCGCAAGCCTTCATGAAGGAGTTGGACAAGGGCCGGACGCTCGAGGGGCCCTATGGACCCTATGTCCATCTCGACCTCACCCACCTGGGCAAGAAGATCATCGACACCAAGTTGCCCTTTGTTCGCGAACTTTGCCTCAAGTACGAGAACATCGACCCGGTGAGCCAGTTGATACCGGTCCGACCGGTGGTCCACTACATGATGGGCGGCGTCCACACCGACATCCAGGGAGCCACGCCCCTGGAGGGGCTGTTCGCTGCCGGCGAAGTGGCTTGTGTAAGTATCAACGGCGCCAACCGACTGGGCTCCAATTCCTTGACCGAGCTTCTGGTTTTCGGCGCCCGGGCGGGACAGGCTGCGGCCGAACACGCCTTGCAGGACAAGCCGGTGAGCGCCGGCATCGAGGCTCAGGCAGCCGATGAGAAAAAGCGCCTGGAACGAGAGTTTCTCCACAAGAGCGACGGCAGCGAGTCCATTGCGGGCCTTCGCAGCGAAATGCAGGCCACCATGGAAAAGAGCGCCGGAATTTACCGAACGGGGGCTCTGCTGGAAGAGGCCCGGTCCGATGTTGCCGAACTGAAGGAACGTTTCCGTCGAGTAGCCATCCAGGACCACAGCCACACCTTCAACACCGAGTTGACGACCGCCCTGGAGCTCTCATACATGTTGGACGTGGCCGAGGCCGTGGTCGAGTGTGCCTTGAATCGAACCGAATCCCGGGGGGCCCATCAGCGGACCGATTTTCCACAGCGGGACGATGAAGGGTTTCTGGCCCACTCCCTGGTCTCTCACCGACCCGACGATCGTCCCAAGGTCGAATACCTGCCCGTTTCCATCACCCGCTGGCCCCCGGGCGAACGGGTTTACGGCCGGCCGGCAGCTGAAGCGCCACAGGGTTGACCGTGCCGGCACATCCGGTGTGCCGCTTTGTTTTTGGAGGTGACCGGACTGCTTCTGAACCAATGGACTACCGGGAATTCATCACCCTAGAGGAGAAATGGCTGAAACGATAACCATCGAAGTGACTCGCTACCGCCCCGAGCAGGAGGGCGAACCCACCTTCCAATCCTACGAGGTCCCCTTGAGCAAGGACTGGGTGGTTCTGGACGCCTTGAACTACATCAAGGACCATCTGGACGGTTCCCTGTCCTTTCGTTGGTCCTGCAGGATGGGTGTCTGCGGGAGTTGCGGTATGACCGTCAACGGCGAACCCAAGCTGACCTGCGCCACCTTCTTGTCCCACTATTCCCCTGGACCTATCCGGGTGGAGCCCCTTCAGAATTTTCCGGTGGTTCGGGACCTGGTTATCGAAATGACCGACTTTCTGGAAAAACTGCAGTCGGTGAAACCCTGGATCGTCCGAAAGGATGATCCGGCCCCCGCGAAGGGAGAGTTTCTGCAAACTCCGGAACAGTTGGACGAATTCAAGCAGTTCAGCATGTGCATCAACTGCATGATTTGCTACGCGGCCTGTCCGGTTTACGGGCTCGACCCTCAATTCGTGGGACCGGCCGCCATTGCCCTGGCCCAGCGATACAATCTGGATTCCCGCGACCAGGGCGAGCAAGAGCGTCTGGATGTACTCTCCCAGCACGAGGGGATCTGGGGATGCACATTCGTGGGAGAGTGCACCGAGGTCTGTCCCAAGAACGTGGATCCGGCAGGAGCCATCCAGCAATACAAGCTCGCGGCCACCAAGGACTGGTTCAAGTCCTTTCTGATGCCCTGGAGCAAGCAATGAAGCCACCGGTGGCTTATCGCCAGTACCATCCCAAATGGTACCGAACCCGGGTCTCGACCCTCTGGTGGAGCCGGAAGTGGTCGTACCTGAAGTTCATGCTCCGGGAGATCAGCAGCGTCTTCGTGGCTTTCTACGTGGTGATCCTCCTGATGCAGCTCCATGCCTTGAGGGGAGGGCCCGAACCCTATCAGGAATTCCAGCACTGGCTCAAGAACCCGGTGCTGGTGATTCTCAATGGCATCAGTCTTTTTTTCGTGATCCTTCACGCGGTTACCTGGTTTAACTTGACTCCCAAGGCGATGGTGGTCCGCTTGCGAGGCAAACGGCTCCCCAACGTGCTGGTGGCCGCTCCCAACTACGTGGCCTGGCTGGCGATTTCCGCGCTGATTGTTTTCCTGCTCATGCGACAAGGTTGACCCATGGCCAATCGATCCAACGAACCTCTTCTCTGGGCCCTCTTCAGCGGGGGAGGTGTGGTGGCCGCATTCCTGATCCCCATTCTCCTCTTTCTCTACGGGTTGGCTTTCCCGCTGGGATGGCTGCAGCCGCCCGATTATGAGAGAACGCTGAACCTGGTCCGGCATCCCGTGGGTCGCCTGGGGCTGTTCGTGCTTTGTTTCCTGTCGCTCTTTCATTGGGCTCATCGATTTCGCTTCACCCTCTACGACGGCCTGCAGATCAAGCACCTCAATCCGATCATCACCCTTATCTGTTACGGAGGAGCCGTGGCGGGAACGGTGGTGGCCGCCTACCTGTTGTGGACCCTCCCGTAACGGCGCAGGTTTAGCCGTAACCCCGCCACGACGTGCGGATCATCCGAAAGTGAAACAAGGGATCCATATTGGCTATCGCGAGCCTGGGCCATGTCCCGTTAAACTGGTTTTCTACAGATTGAACATCGATGCACAGGATGCACAGGATTAACAGGACGAGAGCTTCCTGCACCAGAAGCCGGCTCGGGCGATGATCCGGTGCGGATTTGCGGATTCCCGGCATAGGAAGCTGGCCGTTTGCTGAAAAAATCCTGTGCATCCTGTGCATCGATGTGAATCATCCCTGTACGTCACGATGTGGTGGGAAGCGCCCACTACTGGCTTCGCCGCGGTTCTTGTTGCCCCTCCGCGGAAAATCCTTTTATCCCTGGTGCCCTTCTTTGACCCCTTGCCGACCCTTGGCGCATCCCACTTGAGCCTGCTCCAACCTCTTGGTGGCCCTTCGTGTTCCTTGGTGGATAACTCTTTTTTTCGTTTGTTTCAGATAGACGTTGGTTGGGACGGGGGCAGCGAAACGCGGGCTGGTGCGTCTCTAGCCTGCACTCCTCACTGGTGGTGAGGGAGGTGGGTCAGGGCAGCACGATCTCCACTGCCGAGGATTCGCGGGGTATTTGTGAGGTAAGTATGGCCACGGCCTCGTAGGACCCCAGCCTGATGTCGTTGCGTTCGTTGTCCTTCAGGTTCCAGACTTCCTTGAACTTCCATTCCTTCTGAGGGAGCAGGGCATGACTGCGGATCACCTGTGTAAAGAAGTAGCCCTTCGACCAGCGCCAGACTTCGAATCCCGTCTGCTTTTCTCTGACCACAAAGTCATAGGTCTGGCTTGAGTCGAAGTTGAAGCTCAGAAAGTAGTCGGTCGGATTCTTGACGACAAGCAACAGATCGACTGCTTGAGCCTTCTTCTGGAATTCCAGGCTCAGCACCGGGTCAGCCCGGCTGATCACCACCTCGGACCGGGGTCGCTCCGGTTTGGCCTCGGTCTCCGGCTGCATGGGGTCACCGAAATGGCGGCCGTTGACCAGGGCCGATTTCAGTCGGTAGCTCTCCGAGCCCCACTCGGAAAAGACACCCACCTCCAGGATCCCCAGACCTCTGTCGAAGATCATCTCCAGGCCCGAAGCCTCACAATCCGGACAGGTCAGGTAGCTCAGACGGTTGGCGACCGGCAGTCCGTCCTCGCCGGGAGACTGGTCGAGGATGGCGTCGGCCGATTCCCCCACCGGGAACAGGGGAATTTCCTCCTGGTCCTGATCCTGAGCAATCAGGCGGAGGAACCGACGGGTGTCCTGATCGTAGCGAACCACCACGTTTTGCTCGCCCTCCAGACCCGGCACAAACGGAAGCTGATTGAAAACGTAGTAGGTCGTCCACTTCAAGATAGGCCTGGCTATAATCTCGACCTTGACCTGAGTGGTTCTCTGAAACCGACTGTCCTCCCGATCGTAGATCCAGCGATTGCCGAGTCGGAGCGGGAGATAGTCGGGACTGAGAAAAAGATCCTGCCGAACCTCTGTCTCATCGGGGAGGGAAACCGGGGTAGCGCGGGCAAGCGGTTCGACTCCCCAAGGCGCCAGAAAACACCACAGGCCCCACAAGACCCCGCAGGCTGCGGCGGCATTGGCTATGGGACTGAACCGTGCCATGAGGCTCACTCCGATTAGACTGACCAGGCCACGACTCGCGCAACGGTCAAGACATCGACTCGATGTGCCCCCTGTTTTCCTAGCATCCTAGCACATTCGTTCAAGGTAGCCCCGGTCGTGAAGACATCGTCCACCAGGAGCACCGCCCGCTTGCGGACGGCTCCCCGATCCGCCACCGTGAACGCTCCCTGAGTATTCCGGCGCCGCTGTCCGCGGGAGAGCCCCGCCTGGACCGCCGTGGACCGGTGTCTGACGAGAACCCTGTCCATCAGAGGGACTTGCGCCCAGCGACTCAGGTGCCGGGCCAGCAACCAGGCCTGGTTGAAGCCGCGTTCTCTCTGGCGAGCCTTGTGGAGGGGTACCGGCACGATCATGTCCGGCGCCCGGTCCTGATAGCCCTGCACCCAAAGCGTGTGGATCAGGCGGGCCAGCGGACGGGCCAAGCTGGGATGGGAGCCGTACTTGAACTGGTGGATGATCGCTTGGAGCGGGTCCTCCAGCCTGCCGTAGGATCGGGCGAAATCGAAGTGGAAGTACCCTCGGCGGCAGGCCGCGCACAAGGCCTTCTCAGCCGGAAGATTGCTGGAAGCAAAGGCGTAACCGCACAGGTCGCAAAGAATTCCGTCCAGCGGGGCAATACTCTGCCAGCAGGTCCGGCAAACCACCCCGCACCCCACGGTTTCCACGGAGTTCTGACAGACCACGCAAGTGGCGGGAGACAGAACTGAAACCAGCGAATCGACAAGAGGGCGAAAACGCCCGGAGATAGGCTTCAAACTACGGAGCGGACAGCGAGGGAGGGATTAGTAATAGTGGGATTCTTCCAGAAGACCTTCTTCCTGTTTTTCCTGGCAGCTAATGCAGTACCGCGTCCATGGAACAGCCTCCAGTCTTCTGGCAAGAATGGCGTTTCCGCAGGCGATACACACGCCGAACGAGTCGGTGCCGACCCTGTCCAGGGCCTCCTCCACCAGTTGCATGATGGACCGCTCGCTACTGCTGTGGCTGAAGAGAAACTCCTTGGTGTAGGAGCTGGCCGCCTTGTCGGCAACGTCCTGGGAACTCTCCTCGTCCGCCTCCCGGCCATACTGCTCCGTTTTGGAGACCATCCGGTGCAGCTCTTCCTTCTTTGTCAACAGCTTCTTTCTGAAGTGGTCCACTTTCTTGGCATCCATGACCATGACATCCGAAGCGGTGGCTGAGGCGATGACGGCCCTGCCCACCTTGCCAAGCATGCGGGTAGGCGGCAACGAGCCGGGAATACTACCCCAAAAAAGCGGTAAACCTCAAACTATTTGTGATAGGGAATGCGATGGACCAGGGTGAAGGCCCGATAAAGCTGCTCCAGCAGCAGCAGGCGCGCAATCTCGTGGCTGAAGGTCATGGAAGACAGGGAAATGACTCGATGGCTGCAGCTCCGAACCTCCTGTGACAACCCATCCGGACCCCCAATAACGAATACCAGCCTCTTCAGGGAGTGTTCCCTCCTATAGGCGATGAGTTGGGCGAATTCCTCCGTATTCAAGTATTGGCCTTGCGGGTCCATGGCAATCAGAAAGTCATCCCGGCCGAGTCCTCTGAGCAGCTGTCGCCCCTCGGCCTCGACTGCCCGGACGGGATCCTGAAACTCGACGCCCTTGACTTCGGATAGCGTCATATCCACCAAGCTGCCGATGCGAGCCTGGTAGTCGCCTATGAGTGCCGAAAGGTGAGGATTTCTGGTCTTACCGATCCACCGCAGAATCAGTTTCATGCCTCAGGACATTTGCGATAACGAACCGGGGGATGCAGTTGCGGAAGGGTTGGAGTCGTCAATCCTGCCGGCGCCGCGCCATAGTCGCTCCAAGTTGTAGTACGAACGCCTCTCCGGAGAAAAAATATGGACGACGAACTCCGAATAATCCATCAGGATCCACTGAGCCTGCCGGTAACCCTCTATGTGGTCGGGGGTTTTTCCAACGTTCTTCAGTCTGACTTCGATCTCGTTGGAGATCGCATGAATCTGGGGAGCCGAGCTGCCCGAGCAAATGATGAAGTAATCGGTAAAGGCCGCCATCTCCCTGAGATCCAGAACGACGAGATCGAGCGCCTTTTTGTCCCGGGCGGCTTCAAACGCACAACTGAGGAGGGATTCGTCCCCGAACACCTCGGCCGACAACTCTTCACTCTCCACTCTTCACTCTCCTCCATAGAGACGGTTCTTACCTATGTAATCCAGCACTGCCGGCGGGAGCATCTCCGTCACCGCCTGCCCGCACCGAATCCGTTCCCGAACCTCCGAGGACGAAACAGGGTTGGAGAACTCACGATACAGGTAACAACGACAATGCGAATCCAGAGAAATCGGGTTTCGGTCGTCGATCAAACAGACCGACCTGAGAAGCGCGTCGGGGATTCTCAGGGTCAGCTGGCTCTCATCGAAACCGGGCCGGGCAAAGACCAGAAGCCGGCAGAGCCGGGGAAGACGCTCGAAATCCTTCCAGCTTGAAATATCCAGAAACGTATCGATACCCAGGATGAAAAAAACTTCCGAGCCGGCTCCAAGCCGTTGTTTGAATTGCCGTATGGTGTCCACCGAGTAGGACTTCCCCTCCCGACCATGCTCCAGACTGGAGGGAACCAACCGGGGGTGGTCGATCGCGGCCAGAGCCACCATGGCGTGACGGTCAAGAAAATTGGCCTCCGTCCTTCGAGTCTTGTGGGGAGGGCGCACCGACGTCACCAGAAAGACCCGCTCCAGGTCCGCCACCCTGAGGGCTGCCTCCGCGAGTTGGAGGTGACCCCGGTGAATGGGGTCGAAGGTTCCTCCCAACAAGCCGACTCGAACCACCCGATCATTCATTGGATCGATAGCCGCCTGTGGCCGGCGCTGCTGGCGCGGCCAGTCTCTCCAACATGCCCCAGATTTTGGCCTTGAGATTCTCAAGACCCTGACCGGTAACCGCAGAAATGGAGTGACAATCCAGGCCGCGCGCCCGCGCCACCCTGCTCAGCGCCTCCAGGTGAGTCGAGTCACCCATGGCATCGATCTTGGAGGCAACCACCAGGGTCGGCTTCCGGAGCATTTCCGGATTGAAGGCGGCCAGTTCCCGATTGACGGTCTCATAGTCGACCGCCGGATCGCGTCCATGGTCTCCCGCCAGATCCACCAGGTGCAGTAGCACCTTGGTCCGTTCGATATGGCGCAGAAACTGGATGCCAAGCCCCTGCCCAAGGTGAGCTCCGGCAATCAGGCCTGGAATGTCGGCGACCACAAAGCTCCGATAGTCCTCCAGTTCGACCACTCCAAGGTTCGGCTCCAGCGTGGTGAATGGGTAGTTGGCGATCTTGGGCCTGGCAGCCGAAAGGCGAGAAATCAGAGTGGACTTTCCCACGTTGGGAAAGCCGACCAGTCCCACGTCGGCCAGCAGTTTCAGCTCCAACTTGAGCTCGCGACTCTCTCCGGGAAAACCGTACTCGAAACGGCGGGGGGCCTGGTTCACCGAGCTGGCGAACTGCGCATTGCCCCTGCCTCCGCGTCCCCCCCGACACAGGAGAATTTTTTCGTCGGCAACCAGGAAGTCGTGAACCAGTTCGCCACTGCCGGCGTCGCGGGCAACGGTGCCGACGGGTACGGTCAGAGTCAGATCCGGAGCGTCCTTGCCGTGGCACTTGCTTCCAAGACCATGAGTTCCGCGCCGAGCCCGAAATATTTTCTTGTATCTGTACTGGATCAGAGTGTTGTGGCGCATGGAGGCCTGCATATGGATGTGCCCCCCACGCCCCCCGTCGCCACCGGCTGGCCCTCCTCGGGGAACGAACTTTTCCCGGCGGAAGGCAACGCAGCCGCACCCACCGTCTCCAGCCCTGACGCTGATGGAAGCTTCATCCAGAAACATCCCGACTCCAAAAACAAAATCCCCTGCCGTGACCTTCGAAAGTCCACTACAGGGGATTCATGCGAATCAAGTTGTTCTATTGAGCCGCGGGATAGATGCTGACAAACCGTCCTTTTCGTCCTTTGTCTTCAAACTTCACCTGTCCATCGATGCGGGCAAAGAGCGTGTCGTCCTTTCCGAGACCCACGTTGGCGCCGGGCTTGATTCTAGTGCCCCGCTGGCGGACCAGAATGGAACCGCCGGTCACCCGCTGGCCGTCGAATCGCTTGACGCCGAGCCGCTGAGCATTGGAATCACGGCCATTTCGGGAACTGCCCACGCCTTTTTTATGGGCCACGGGTTCTCCTCCTTCAACCTTCTTGTGGTTCAGACCGGATGGCGTCGATCTTGACGGCGGTGAAATCCTGGCGGTGCCCCCGCAGGACGCGATACTGTTTTCTACGCTTGAATTTCAGGACGCGGATCTTCTTGGCTCTGCCGGTCTCGACCACTGTCCCCAGAACCCTGGCATTGTCGATAGTGGGACGACCGATGGTGTGCTGCTCCTCGTCCTGTATGGCCAGCACCTTGTCGAATTCGACCTGATCGCCTACCTGCTCCTCCATCTTGTCCAGGCGCACAACCTCCCCGGGGGATACCCGATACTGCTTGCCTGCGGTCTTGATGACTGCGTACATGACACCTCGCTCCGTGGCCCGAGATTATAAGGGGACCCCTTCGAACCTGTCAACGTTTGGAGGACGGGCGGAAGACGGCCTCAAACCTGTTCGTCCGATCCATCCCGGTCCGCGAATTCCACCGCTACCCGGCGGTCGATAACCCCCTCCCGGTATCCCCGGTCCAACAGCAGTTGTACCGCGCGGCGCTCGGCTGCCCCGTAGCCCAGAGTCCTTTGATTCACGTACATGCCCACGAATCGGTCCGCCAGCCGCGGGTCCATGTCCCTGGCAAAGCTCATGGCATAGTCCAGGGCTTGGGCGCGGTGGTCCAACCCGTACTGAATACTCTGCTTGAGGATGCGGGCAATCCGCCCGATGGCGGTCGTCCCCAGATCCTTGCGGATGGCATTGCCTCCCAGGGGCAACGGCAGGCCGGTTTCCCGGTGCCACCACTCCCCCAGGTCGACCACGGCGTGCAGGCCCAGGCTGGAATAGGTCAATTGACCCTCGTGAATAATCAGTCCGGCATCGGCACGATCATCGGCCACCGCCTCGAATATCCGGTCGAAGGGAACCACCACCGGCGTGAAGTCGGGCTGGAACAGCCTCATGATCAGAAAAGCCGAGGTCATGGTTCCGGGGATGGCAATGACCTTGCCCTTGAGTTCCCCGACCTCCATCGGTCTCTTGGCAACCACCAGGGGGCCGTAGCGATCCCCCATGCTGGCTCCGCTGTCCAGCAGGCTGTATCGATCATGCAAAAAGGCATAGGCATGAAAGGAGATGGCCGTGACCTCGTATCGGCCCTCCAGTGCGCGTCGATTCAAGGTCTCGATGTCCTTCAAGACGTGACGGAACTCGAACCCTCCGCTGTCGATGCGGTTTTTCGCCAGCGCATAGAACATGAAGGCGTCGTCCGAGTCCGGACTGTGGGCTACGGTGATCAATTGACCCGCCATGGCGAAAAACGCTCCCGGTGCCTCGACAACCCTGTGTGGCAGAAGCTTCGTGCTGAATTCTTCCTGCAGCGCCTACGGCCGCCGAAAGAGCAGGCTATCTTAGTCTTAAACCCCGGGTCGGCGCAATTTCAAACGTGGTAAGATGTCCGATTTCAGGGGAATCAGCGCCCACGACCATGCCCTTTCTGAATCTCCCGACGGGGGTCCGTGTCCACTATGAACGCCAGGGAATGGGCCCGCCTCTGATCCTCATCATGGGCACCGGACTGGACTGCTCCTGCTGGACCCCTCAGGTGGAAGCCTACCAACAGGAATTCGACTGCATCCGCTTCGACAACCGCGGCACGGGAAAGACCCAGGCTCCTCCCGTCCCGTTGAGCGTTCCCCTGATGGCCGAGGATACGGCTGCCCTGCTGGAGTCCCTGGAAGCGGGTCCGGCCCATGTCTCGGGGTTGTCATTGGGTTCCTGCATCGCCCAGGAACTGGCCTTGAATCGCCCCGAGCTGGTCCTGACCCTGCAGCTTCATGGGACCTGGGGACGAGCGCACGGATACGCCGCCAGAAAATTCAGGGCTCAGCTCAAGCTGCTGGAAACGCTCGATCTTGCCGCCTTTTACGCCATCAACGTGTTGTGGTTCATCACTCCGGAAACCATGCGCCGCCATCCCGATCGGGTGGAGCGGCAAATTCAGCAAATCGTCCGCAACCTCCCGGACCGAGAACTGCTGAGGCAACAGTACCAGGCGGATCTGGATCATGACGCCCTTGGGCGCCTCCATGAGATTCAGGTGCCGACCCTGATCACGGTGGGAAGCTTTGATCTCGCCCTTCCCCCGATGTATGCTCAAGAGGTCGCCGCCGCCATCCCCAACAGCGAGTTGGTGATTTTTCAGAATGGCGGTCATCTGCACAATATCGAGCGGCCGGAAGAATTCAATCGCGTGACCCTGGACTTCCTCCACCGCCACCGGACGGCGCTGCCCCTCTGAAAACGAGGTCGTGCGGGAACGGAAGCGGTCGCCGTTGACAGTCGCCGATTGCAGCGTTAATGCCGGTTCCTCCGGGCACCACCGGCCGATCCCAAGTCCAGGAGTTCCCGCTTCTCTCATGAACAGTCAAGTCCTGACGCAATTGACGGCCGAGGAGGAGTTGTTCCGGGATGCCGTTCGCGATTTCGCGCGCTCGGAGATCTGTCCCCGTGTCAAGGAAATGGACGCGAGGGAGAAGTTCGACCCCGATCTCCTGCGGCAATTTTTCGAGCTGAACTTGATGGGTATTCAGATTCCCCAGCAGTGGGGGGGAGCCGAGGGCAGCTTTTTCATGTCCGTCCTGGCGGTGGAAGAGCTGTCCCGGGTAGACCCGTCTGCCGCCGTCATCGTGGATGTCCAGAATACTCTGGTCAACAATGCCCTCCTCAACTGGGGCAATCAGACGCAAAAAACCCGATACCTTTCCCGTTTGGCCACCGGCTCGGTGGGGGCCTACGCGCTGTCGGAGGCGGGCGCCGGCAGCGATGCCTTTGCACTCCGAACGCGGGCGGTGGAAAAGGACGGAGCCTTTTTGCTGAGCGGCCAGAAGCTGTGGACCACCAATGCCCTGGAGGCCGACCTCTTCATTCTGTTCGCAACCCTGGACCCCGACCTGGGATATCGGGGAATCACCGCCTTTCTCGTCGAGAAGGACTTCCCCGGATTTTCGGTGGGCAAGAAGGAAGACAAGCTGGGCATCCGCGCCAGCAGCACCTGCGAGCTGGTGCTGGACCATTGTCGGGTTCCTGCAGAAAATATCCTGGGCGAGCGCGGCAAGGGGTACAAGGTCTCCATTGAAACCCTCAATGAGGGCAGAATCGGAATCGCCGCACAGATGATCGGACTGGCTGCCGGAGCGCTGGAACAGGCAACCCGCTACGCAGGAGAGCGGCAGCAGTTCGGACAGCCGCTCTCCAGATTTCAAGCCATACGATTCCAGATCGCCGAGCTCTCCACCGAGTTGGAAGCGGCTCGCCTGTTGACCTACAACGCGGCCCGGATGAAGGACGCCGGCACACCGTTCCTCAAGGAGGCGGCCATGGCCAAATACTATGCCTCTCAGGTGGCCGAGCGGATTGCCTCCGAGGTGATCGAGATCTTTGGAGGCTACGGCTATACCCGAGACTACCCGGTCGAGAAATTCTACCGGGATGCCAAGATCGGCAAGATCTACGAAGGGACCTCCTTCATGCAGCTCGAGACCATCGCCCGGGCCGTGTTGAAGGATCGATCCTGAAATGGCTGACAAGACAGGACTTCTGATAATCGACCATGGAAGCCGCCGGCCCCACGCCAATCGAGTGGTGCGCCAGGTTGCCGCAATGGTTCGGGACAAGTCCCGTTTCCTGATTGTCCAGCACGCCCACATGGAATTGGCGGAGCCCACCATCCAACAGGGATTCGAGACCTGTGTGGAGGCCGGGGTGGAAGCGATCGTGATCCAGCCCTACTTCCTGGGTCCGGGGAGACACTCTAGCAGCGACATTCCCAGGATGGTCCGGGAAGCAGCCCGAAACCACCCTCAGGTCACCATTTGTTTCAGCGCCCCGCTGGGGCCCCATCCCAAGATGGGAGAGCTGATCCTGGAGCGAATCAGGGAGGCAAAGGTCCTGCCTGGCTCAGCCGATGCAAAAAGCTAAACCGCTTCAACCCGGGGACACGGTCGGCATTTCAGCGCCGTCGGGGTGCGTCCAGCGCGAGGACCTGCTGCGCGGGATCTCGGAGATCCGGAGGCTGGGCTACCAGGTACGCTACGACGACTCCCTCTTTTCCAGGCACCGCTACTTTGCCGGCTCCCACCGGCAACGGGCGGAGTCACTCACGGATCTGTTCACCGACCCTGGGGTGAAGGCGATTTTTTGCGCCCGTGGCGGCTACGGTTGCCAATACCTGCTGGAGCTGCTGGATCCGGAAACCCTGCAGGCCCATCCCAAGATTTTTCTGGGCTACAGCGATGTCACCGTCCTGCTGCAGTTCCTGGAAAACCAGTGCGGCCTGGTCTGCTTCCACGGACCCATGGTGGCCAAGGAGTTCGCCCAGGGCGAGCCCTACTACGTTCGCGACAACCTGCTGCACTGTCTGACCGGATCTCGGCCCGGCCAGAGGCTCCAATCCCACGATAGCCTGACGCTGCAAGCCGGAACCGCTCGCGGGCGATTGACCGGGGGATGCCTGTCGCTTCTGGCTGCCTCCCTGGGCACCCCCTATGAAATGCAGTCTCGGGACAGGATTCTCTTTCTGGAGGACATCAACGCCAAGCCCTACCAGGTGGACCGAATGTTGATGCAGCTCAAGCTGGCGGGAAAGCTGGAGGGGGTTCGGGGCTTCGTCTTCGGCGAAATGTTCGGCTGCGGCCAGGCCGGTCAGGCACCGGACATACCGGAGATTGTCTTGGGCCTGTTGCAGGAATTTCAGGTCCCCATCTGGTACGGACTGCATTCCGGACACACCAGCACCGGGTGCCTGACCCTTCCCTTCGGCGTGGAGGTTCAACTGGATGCCGGGCAGCGCTGGCTCCAGTTCGAGGAAGTCGCCGTGGACGCGGGATGAATTCCGGCGACCCCCTTCTCAATCGGAGGAATCGCTCCACCCAATCGCCCACCCCGTTGGAGAAGTCCGCCGATGGTTGATTCTCTCCGAGGCGTCAGACACATCCACCTGGTCGGAATCTGCGGCACGGCCATGGCTTCGCTGGCGGGCATGCTGCAGCAGAAGGGGTTTCGTGTCACCGGCTCGGACCGGAATGTCTACCCTCCCATGTCCACCTTCCTGCAGGATCGGGGCATTCCCATCCTCGAGGGGTTTTCGGAATCTCATCTCAGCCCCCAGCCCGATCTGGTGGTCATCGGCAATGCGGTCTCCCGGGGCAATCCGGAAGTGGAGGCAACGCTGGATGAGAAAATTCCCTACCGCTCCCTGCCGGAAATTCTGAAGGAAGTCTTCATTCGGGGCAAAACCTCGGTGGTGGTGGCGGGCACTCACGGAAAGACCACCACGGCCGCCCTGCTGACCTGGTTGCTGGAGTCCGCCGGGCTCCGGCCCTCCTTCCTGATCGGGGGCATTGCCCGCAACTTCAACACCAGCTTCCGCGTAACCGACGGAGAGCATTTCGTGATCGAAGGAGACGAATACGACACCGCCTTCTTCGATAAGGGGCCCAAGTTCCTGCACTACTTGCCCGACCTGGTCATCTTCAACAACTGCGAGTACGACCACGCCGACATCTATCCCGATTTTTCCGCGGTCAAACAGAGTTTCCGGCGACTATTGAACATTATCCCTTCCAAGGGGGCATTGATTGCCGGCTGGGACGACGAGGTGGTTCGAACGCTGAGCGCCGATTCGCCCACCAACGTCATTTCCTTCGGAATGAACCCGGCAGCCCAATGGACCGCCTCCTCAATACGATTCCTGGAACAGTCCACCTGCTTCCAGGCGTTTCAGGATGGCAAGGATTGGGGCTGGTTCGAGATGCCACTCGCCGGTAGCTTCAATGTCCGGAATGCGCTGGCTGCCCTGGCCTGCGCTCATCGACTCGGCCTGTCCCGGGACACCCTTTCCCGGGGATTGGGCTCCTTCAAGAGCGTGAAGCGACGGCTCGAGATCCGCGGTGAAGCAGCCGGAATCACCGTCTTCGACGATTTCGCTCACCATCCCACGGCCATAACCGCCACCTTGGCCGCCGTCAGGAAGCAGTTTCCCCGAAACCGTGTGTGGGCGATTTTCGAACCCCGGTCCGCAACTGCCCGCAGACGGGTATTTCAGAGACAATTTTCCCGTTGTTTCGCCGATGCCGACCACGTAATATTGTGCTCGATCTTCGCTCCCGAGAAGCTGGACCCCGACCTGCGCCTCGACCTGGATCGGTTGGTGCGAGACCTGAGAAAGCAGGGCCAGGACGCACACTGCTTTCCCACGGCCGGCGAGATCGTCCAACAGATCGCCCCCCAGCTTCAAAAAGGCGATAAGGTGGTGATCATGTCCAACGGCGGCTTCGACGGTATTCACGCCAGGCTCCTGGCCGAACTCGACCGGAATTGAAGTGCCAGCAACCGGAAACAGGCGGCCGTGGCCTCATTCACGCGCCTCATCCGCTGACCATGACCCCGGCATGTCCACTTAAAGCAACCCTCCCACTATGAATCCGGCACCGTCCACCGGACACGTCCACCTGTCCTATTCGCTCCTCTGCGACGACGTCCGCCTGGAAGCCGGGAACAAGCTCAGCATCATGGGCATCTTTCAGGACATTTACCTGCCTTCCCTCCCCTCCACGGTGCTCCGGTTCGCCCTGTTGAATCATTGGGTGGGCCAAGGCCGGCACGAAACCCAGATTCAACTGCTCTCACCCGGCCGCGGCAAGACACTCATGAAGACCAGCCCCTCCACGTTCTCCCTGGATGCGCGCAGCTTCGCCGACAACGTAACCCTCTTCAACAACCTGGGCTTCTCCGAATATGGAACCCATATTCTGCAGGTCTACCTCGACGGCTTCACGGTAAAGGAACTGCCGTTGAACGTTCTGAAGCCCCCGACCACCAGCCAGAACCCCCCGGCTTCCAGTGAGAGGGTCAATTAGCCCCGAATCCCGTTGGTACCGGACCTGCCTTGCCGGAAACCAAACGAGGGGCTCGTCAGCCAAGGCACAAGAACTCCACCAAGGCGAACGGCGAACCACGAATGGACACAAATGAACACCAATAAGCAGATTGGTGAGTTGAGCTTTTTGAAAAATGGCAGGGGGGCAGGACGTCTTGCCGGCAATCCTGAGGTTCTGCGTTTGTCAATATCGGGTGCGTCCTGGTGAAAAAGGCTTTCTAACCACAAAAAGCACAAAAGGCACAAATTGTGTTTTTGTGCCTTTTGTGGCCATTCCCGGCAAACGTCCCGCTGCCGAATTTTGCGAAAGGCCCGAGTTGTTAAATGCGGGGTGTAGCAACCGAGTTCGAGGAGGTAATCTGCGCTGGCCGGGAAGCAGATCCAAGGGGACAAAATTGCAGAAGTGCTTGGGCGACGCTTGTCGCTGAGAAGGGTCCATCTGAATTCGTGCCTATTCGTGTTCATTCGTGGTTCGTCTTTACTAATGATCGGTTGTTTTTCCTTTGAATGATTCACCCGTCAGGGTTGGGCACCACCCATGTTTGAAATGGCGGCCGCTTCCGATATACTTGGGCGCTTCCGAGGGCGGCTCGGCAATCCCGTTTGACCCCGGCCCCGGGACATTCCACCATGAAGATTCACGAATTCCAGGCCAAGGCAATCCTTAGCGACCACGAAGTTCCCGTGCCCAGGGGCAGGGTGGCCGACACCAAGGAGAAAGCTCGGGAAATCGCCGGCGAGCTGGGCGGACTGGTGGTGGTCAAGGCCCAAATTCACGCCGGTGGACGCGGGAAGGGAGGAGGGGTCCGGCTGGCTCGTTCTCCGGAAGAGGCCCAGGAGGTCGCCGATTCGATACTGGGAATGCAGCTGGTCACCCATCAGACCGGGCCCGAGGGACAAACCGTAAAGCGGGTTCTGGTCGAGGAGGGCCTCAAGATCCAGCGGGAGTATTACCTCGGGATCGCCATCGACCGGGATGCCGGCAAAGTGATCTTCATGGCTAGCCGGGAAGGTGGAGTCGAAATTGAAAGGGTTGCGGCGGAAAACCCGGAGTTGATCCTCAAGGAAGCGTTGGAGCCGGGGCTGGGGCTGACCCCCTTCCAAGCCCGAAAGCTGGCTTTTGGCCTGGACCTGCCTGCGAAGCTGGCTCCTGCCGCGGTTCGGTTCATGCTTTCTCTTTACCGGGCATTCGAAGCCACCGACGCCTCCCTGGCCGAGATCAACCCCTTGCTCCTGACCGAAGACGGGCGTCTCTATGCCCTGGATGCCAAGATCAACTTCGACGACAATGCGCTTTACCGGCACCCCGGCATCCGAGAGCTCCGGGATACCGACGAAGAAGACCCCCTGGAAGTTGAAGCCGGCAAGCACGGACTGAATTACATCAAGTTGGACGGCAACGTGGGTTGCATGGTCAACGGGGCCGGGCTGGCCATGGCCACCATGGACATCATCAAATTGTCCGGGGGATCTCCAGCCAACTTCCTGGATGTCGGCGGCGGAGCTACTGCCGAACAGGTCCGGAACGCCTTTGGCATCATTCTCACCGATTCCAACGTCAAGGCGGTTCTGATCAATATCTTCGGCGGCATCATGCGGTGCGACATCGTGGCCCGGGGCGTGGTGGAAGCCGCCAAGTCCATGGAACTGGAAGTTCCCATAGTGGTCCGGTTGGAAGGCACCAACCTGGAACAGGGCCAGGAAATCCTCAAGGCATCCGGACTCAGGCTGACAGTGGCCTCGGGTATGCGGGATGCAGCCGAGAAGGTGGTTCGGTTGGCATCGGGCCGGTGAACCCGGCCAGTGGTCAGTGGTTAGTGGTTAGTGGTTAGTGGTTAGTGGTCAGTGTATAGCCGAGCCCCCGCCCTTCGGTGCGGATCATGCAGGGTGAAACAGGGGAGGTCCGAGCAATAAGCTCAACCAATCGATCAAATTACTAGCCACTAACCACTGATCACTAGTCACTTTTCACCTAGCCGCGCTGCCGTCCGGGACGACGGGGCGTCTCATGAGAGGCGAATCAGGGATGTTCCAGACAAGGTCAACGACGTGAGCATTCTGGTCGACCAGGACACACGGCTCATCGTACAGGGCATTACCGGACGCGAGGGAACCTTCCATACCCTCCAGTGCGTCCGGTACGGGACCCGGGTCGTAGGCGGAGTCACCCCGGGCAAGGGCGGGTCCGTTCATGAAGGGATTCCCGTTTTCAACAGCATGGAACAGGCCTGCCGGGAGACCGGCGGCAACGCCTCGGTAATCTTCGTCCCTCCCGCCGTGGCTGCAGATGCCGTCATGGAGGCGGTAGATGCCGGGGTCGAGCTGGTGGTCTGTATCACCGAAGGGATTCCCACGCTCGACATGATCCAGGTTCGACAGTTCATGGCCGGAAAGAAATCCCGACTGATCGGACCCAACTGCCCGGGGATCATTTCTCCGGGCAAATGCAAGGTCGGAATCATGCCCGGAGCCATCCATCGAGAGGGCACGGTCGGCGTAATCTCCCGAAGCGGGACCTTGACCTACGAAGCCGTGCAGCAGTTGAGTTCCCGGGGCATCGGTCAATCGACCTGCATCGGCATCGGGGGAGATCCGATCATCGGCACCTCCTTCGTGGACGCCCTCCGCCTCTTCAAGGATGATCCGGCAACGGAAGCAATCGTGCTGATTGGGGAGATTGGAGGCACGGCCGAGGAGGCCGCCGCACGCTATGTGCAATCCCGTCTTTCCAAACCGGTTGTGGGATTCATCGCGGGTCAGACAGCTCCTCCCGGAAGGCGCATGGGGCATGCGGGGGCCATCATCAGCGGAGGCCAGGGCACGGCGGAGGAGAAGATCCGCCTGATGGAGGAGTGCGGACTCCACGTGGCCCGCAGTCCTGCCGACATCGGCGAAACGACAGTCCGGATTCTGCCGACATAAGCGTGTTGGGCGGCACTCAGGTGATCCGTTTCAGAAATGTGGAGGCTTTCCTTTGAGTCTGCAACGCACCCTGTCAATCATCAAACCGGACGGCGTGGCCCAGGGCAACGTCGGGGATATTCTGAAACGGTTCGAGGAAAAGGAATTCGAGCTCAAGGCCCTCAAAATGCTGCACTTGAGTCCGCAGCAGGCCGCGGGATTCTACGCGGTGCACCGCGAACGAAGCTTCTTTCAGGACCTGGTTCGCTACATGAGCTCGGGCGCCGTGGTGGTGGTGGTCCTTGAATCCCCCGATGCGGTGGTTCGCCTGCGGGAGCTGATGGGAGCTACCGACCCCAGACAGGCTGCAGAAGGAACCCTGCGTAAACTCTACGCCACCTCCATCGAAAAGAACGTCGTCCACGGTTCAGACAGCGATGAGAATGCCCGGAGGGAGATCCAATACTTCTTCAGCGATTCGGAGTTGCTGGACTAGGTGAAGAGAGCCCGGCGGCGGCTTACCGGAATTCAAGCCGTTTCGCTCTCGAATGATCCACCCGCCTGGGTAGAGACCCGACTTGCCGGAGCCCCCCGAGCTTTGGGTCGGATAGGAAGGGTCACATGGCCAGGGTCTTGATTATCCTGGGACTGGTCTTTCTGGCGATAGGCCTGCTCCTGCATTTTGCCGGCCATTTGTCGTTCTTGAAGTTGGGCCGGCTTCCCGGAGACCTGACCTTCAAGCGGGACACCTTTACCCTCTATCTCCCGTTGACCACCTCCATCGTGCTCAGCATTCTCCTGACCCTGGTTCTGTCTTTCTTCTTCCGGCGGTAGCCCCCGGTTTCCGCGGCTGCCAAGGCGGACCCAACACGCATGCGTTCCTTTTCCTCAGAGCGAATCCATGGGGTCTCCGAAATCACTGCCGAGGTGAGATCGCTCCTGGAGGGAGAATTTCAGGGTGTGCTGGTCGAGGGAGAGATCTCCAACTGGACCGTCTCCAACGCCGGGCATATCTACTTCGCACTGAAAGACGCTCGAGCCCAGTTGAAATGCGTCTGCTTCCGCGGCAAGGCCCGGAACCTTCGCCAACCATTTGAAGACGGTGACCAGGTGCTGGTCCGAGGAAGCCTGGGGGTCTATGAACTCCGCGGCGAAT
Organism: Acidobacteriota bacterium; assembly: GCA_028875575.1. NCBI lineage: Bacteria > Pseudomonadati > Acidobacteriota > Acidobacteriota bacterium. The sequence goes on along the minus strand of JAPPDF010000055.1, from coordinate 1,417 downwards.
ATTCCCTCTATGCCGAATCCATTGAACCCAGAGGGATCGGCGCCCTGCAGATCGCCTTCGATCGGCTGAAAGCCAAGCTCGAGGCCGAGGGCCTGTTTGACGAAGCCCGCAAGAAGTCCTTGCCGGCCCTCCCTCGAACCGTCGGGATCGTGACCTCACCGACCGGAGCGGCGATTCACGACATTCTGCGGACCTTGAATCGCAGTCGCCAAGCGATTCCCGCGCTGCTGTTCCCAGCCAGGGTCCAGGGCGAGGCAGCCGCGGAGGAAATTGCCTCCGGCATCCACACCCTTAACGGCATTCCCGACGTAGATCTCATCATTGTCGGCCGCGGTGGCGGATCGATGGAAGACCTGTGGGCCTTCAACCAGGAGGCGGTTGCCAGAGCCATCTCCCTCTCCCGGGTTCCCGTAATCTCGGCGGTGGGTCACCAGGTCGATTTCACGATTTCCGATTTCGTCGCCGACATTCGGGCCGCGACTCCGACCAGCGCAGCCGAGATGGTTGTTGCGACACGGGAAGAGCTGGCCACCCGGCTAAGCCATTTTCGAGATCGGCTGCAACGGACCCTGCAGCTCCGGCTCAGTCAATTACGCAACCGGGTGCTTGAGTTGTCGGCAAATCGTGCCTTCGAGTCGGCGCAGGGCCGCATCCGTTCGCAGCGACAGTGGTTGGACGAGATGGGCTTCCGTCTCAGCGGGTGGCCCCGGAACACCCTGACAACTCGTCGGGAGGTCTGGCGCCTGACTGCCGAGCGCCTGGAACGCTTCGACCTGCGCCACCTGGTGACCCAAAGAGGAAAAGCCCTGAACCTGTGGGCGGAGCGGGCCGCCACCCAAGTTCGCTTCACCCTGCAAGCCCTTCAGGCTCGACTCTCGGCGCAAGCGGGGACACTGCGCAGCCTGAGCCCGTCAGCCGTGCTGAACCGGGGTTATTCCATCTGCCGGGACGCCGACGGGACCATTCTCAGAGACGCGGCCCGGCTGCAAACAGGAGATCCATTTTCCGTTACTCTTTCAAAAGGGAATATCGCGGCGCGGGCGGAGCGCATCGAGACCTCCCGGGACTTCGGCAAGACAGCCGGCCAGGATGAGCCATGATCCAAACCCAATACAAAGACTTTGAGTCAGCCATGAAACGGCTTGAGGAAATCGTCAAGATTCTGGAGAGGGGCGAACTGCCTCTGGCATCCCTCCTGGAAATTTACGAGGAGGGAGTGAAGCTGCAGAATTTCTGCCAGGAGAAGCTTGACGAAGCTGAACGCAAGGTCGAAATCCTGGTCCGCAAGAGCGAAGGAGACCTGGAGCGGAAACCCTTTTCCGGCGACAAGCAGGACTAGCCCGCACTTCTCACCAGGGGGCAAGATCATGGCGCAGGAATTTTCCCTTCAGCGCGTGCTCGCGACCGAAGAGCGTAG